>NZ_DATCRF010000247.1:0-2656 GCF_036569125.1 Chitinophaga sp.
AAAAACGGTTACGGTTGCCGCTCATGCGCAGGCCCACTTCATGGTTCCAGCCATTCTCTGCCTGCAGGGCGGTATTAATAATATTATCAGAGGCGCGTACTTCGGCAATAGCAGGGGTAGAGTAGCCGCGGCTAACCGTAACACGGGCTGCCAGTGCCTGGGTGATCAGGTAAGAAAGTGAAAAGCGGGGCATCCACTGTGCATCGAATTTACGGGTGCTGTCACCTTTAGCGCCGTCATTAAAATTATATCGGAAGTAGTTCAGGCTTACGGCCGCTTCCCAGATCCATTTTTCATGCAGGCGCACACTGAGGCTGGTGAAATAAAAGTGCTGCTGCGCTCTGAGCTTGTCCGCTGCCTGCACCGTATCCCGTTTGCCGCCACGGTTGCCATAGTTCACAATATCGGAGCTGGTAACCTGCCATTCCAGGCCGGTATTCCAGTTTACCAGCAGGTCCGTTCCTGTTATCCGTTTATCGCTCAGGGAAATGTAGGTGCGTGCGCCGGCCGTATTTTCATCCCGCGCTTCATAATTGGTAATGAAAGGATTTTCAAAATGAGTGTTGGCGCCAAAAACAGTGATCACATGCTGCCAGCTGTTGCTGAGGTTAGCTTCATGCACCAGCCCGCCCTGTAAGGTACGGTTGTAGATGGCCGCTTTTTGATCAACAGCGCCTGGCAGGGTGGGGGTGGCCGGCCGTGCTGCGCGTGGATTGTTTAATGCCTGCGCTTCTGTAAGTCCGCCGGGTGTATGGTAAGATAGGTCGCTGTAAAAAGCCAGCAGCTTTAATTTATTTTTTTCATTGTACTGCCACTGCTGGGCAGTTTGCAGGTAATATCTTTTAGAAGCGCTGTTGCTGCGGTAACCATCTGCGCGCTGGTAGCCCTGGTACAGGCTCACTTGGTAATTGCCAAATTGCTGCTGCCAGCCTGCTTTTTCATGGAACAGGCCATAGGCGCCGCCCTGCACGGCTGCCCGTAAATGCATGCTGTCGGCGCCCAAACCTATGGGGTGCAGTAATATCACACCGCCGGAGTTGGCGCCGAACAGGCTGCCATCCGGCCCTTTCAATATCTCTGCGCTTTGTATGCTGCCCGGGTCTGCCAGGTTCAGGTAAGTGTTGCCACCGGCATCGGTAAGCGGCATTTCATCCATATATATTTTCACATTGCGGATGCCGAAGGGAGAGCGCAGCAGGCTGCCTCTTACAGAAAGACGGTAGCTGCCGGGCGACCGTTCCTCCATTCGTACCCCCGGAACCGTATTTATGGCCGGCAGCAGCGTAGCGCCGGGCTGCAGCTGAAATTGCTTGCTGGTGATAACGCTGGTGGAAGTAGGTACCTGTAAAAGTGTTTGTTTACGTAAATAGGCCTCCACTACAATTTCATGAAGCTGACGCGTGGTATCCGTATCCTGCGCTGCCAGCCGGGTTAAGGGTAAGCCGGCAACCAGGAAAAGTAAAAGTTGTTTCATAGCAGAAACTAATGTAGACAATATTCTTCAGCTTATACCCACCGGCCGGCTATAGCGCTCTTTTTTGACAGCATTAACCATAGAACCGGCCGGGAGATCTGCCGGTTGGCCATTGCCGGGGCAGAATGGTATTGCCGGTAGTATTGTTTTCTTTTTATGACCGGTATCACAAGCCGTACCGGTAAAAAGCAACCTGGTATCAATCGTGTTTTCATGCAAAAGGATATAAGTATTATAGCATCCACAATTATTCTGCCATCATAATATGCAGAGGGAGCGCAGCTTTCCGGAAGAAAAGCGATCTGCACAAAAAAAATCTGTGGGTTCTGTTTGGAATTATGAATTACGGATGTATATTTGTCTACCAATTCTATAGGAAATATAGAAATAAAAATACCACCACCCGGGAGTACGCGGCTTGGTACTCCGGCAGCTGTTGTCCCACCAGCTTAACACTGCCCGCCGGTCCATTTTAAATCATAAAAAATGGCTGTTATGCAACAGTATCTTGGTATAGCTGTCTGTACTTACAGGATGGGTGTGATGGTAAAGGGCGGTTCTGCCCGGAACCTGGCCTGCAGTGGCTATGGTTGTTGTTAATAAAAGCGTTGTTTGCTGTAAATAAATGCTCCGGATGGTTTGCGGGATCGGCATGTTGCAAATTTATTGGTGGTAAATTTTGTGTAATGTGCCTCCCGCGCCCCGTGGCATTCTGTTAGCAGCATCATTCATAATATTGAGATGCATATAAGATACAATACTTCCTTTAGCAAGATAGGTGATCCCGATCCGGATGTCAATCTGGGCTGGTATAATTATATGCTGTAACTCATTTTCATATAGTCTTTTCGTTAGATCAGAAACCAATCTTTATTACCCCTTTCCGCAGCTGAAGCTGCAGAACAGCTGTAAAGCTATCCGTTCAACGGAGCTGCTTTACAGCTTTTTTTATGCCCGCATATGGAAAGTTATTCCACCCCGCATCTTATAGAAAACTTATACCATGATGACCTCAACTACCCTCCCCGGAAATGATTTTCTCGACATCCTGTTTAATGGAAGGAATAAGGAATACGGTGCCTATGCATTGCGCCGGAAGTATGATCAGCGGGTACGGAATGCCATACTGGGTACGGCTTCCATAGCGCTGGTGGTTATAGGCGGTTATGCATTGAATAACAC
>NZ_DATCRF010000248.1:0-5076 GCF_036569125.1 Chitinophaga sp.
GGGTAATGCCGCTGACATAATTAAATGTCATAAATACAACTATAAGTAAAATTTCGCTTTACAATATACTCATCCCCCTGAATATTTTCCCAAAGTCATTCTTACTTCGCCAGCAGCTGCAACGTATGCTCCATGGCCTTATTGCTTCCCCAGCCCTGGTGCCCCGGAATAACCCATGCCGGTTGGGGAAAACGTTCCTGCACTTTTTTAATGGACACCGGCCATTGCTGCACATCCGCATCCGCAACATTGCCCAGGTCATCCGCTTCCATACTCTTCACAAAACAGCCTCCGAACAAGACCCGTTTCGCCGGAAACCAAACCACGATATTATCCTTTGCATGCCCGGCGCCGGGATAGTATGTTGTTAGCTGTAAGCCATCAATCGTGAAAGTAGTATCATTGGGCAATATGCCTGCAGGTGGTATATAACCGTCTTTAACCGCCAGGGAAGCCGTTAAAGGCGTACTGATGGTTTTAATATGATGCGCCTGCAGCACGGCAGCGCCGCCCAGGCGGTCGATATGGCAATGGGAAATAATACACAGCAGTACCGGTTTGTGAAGCTGTTCCTGTACCTGCTGCAACAGCTCCCGGGTTTGGGCAGTATCCCAGCCGGTATCGATCAATATCACACCATGATCCGTTTCAGCGATCAGGCCATTAGCAGGCACGCCGCCTGATTGGGTGATATGCACATAAAAACCCTCGCATAACCGGGTGAGCAAAACATCCTTGTTTTGCGACCGGGCCCAAACGGGAATAATGGTAAAAAGAAAGATTAAGCCAGGCAGTAGTTTCCTTATCATGAGCATAACGTAAAATGGCAAACGTAAATATAGCAGGAATATTTACATTTCCTGCATCCTGCCGGTACAGGCAGCAAGGCACCGGTTATACCGGCTGCAGGCATAATCCGGGTTGCATTTTTTTCTACACTGGGTATGATTAATTCCACAACAGCCATGCATTTTATTCATATAATTTATTGATATACAATCCTTTAAAACCGCCCTTCTAAAACAGCAAGGTTTTAGCTGTAAGCTATTCATAATCAAAATGTTCTTACCATGAATTCTTATAACACATTACTGAATGGCAATAGCCAGCATGAGGCTCCCAGCGCAGGGCCTTTATACGACCGCAGTAACATACTGAATGTAAGCAAGGAAGGACGGATAGCATCTATTGTTGCAGGTTCCCTGATCGCCAGCTCCGCTATTGGCAGCATTGGCAAACACCCAATAAAAAGTTTAGCCCGGTTGGCAGTAGGCGGTTACCTGCTGTACCGCGGTTTATCCGGCAACTGCCCGGTTACTGCAGCTATTGAACAGCGCAGCGCCCGGCATAGCACTGCCATTAATATCCGCAGCTCCATGATCATTAACAAACCCCGTGAAGAAGTATATGCCTTCTGGCGCCAGCTGGGCAACCTGCCCTTGTTTATGCGTCACCTTGAGCAGGTGGACGAAAGGGATAGCATCCACTCCCGCTGGATAGCCCGCGGCCCCGGTGGCGTAGGTACTTTAGAATGGGAAGCGGAGATCGTTAAGGAAGAACCGGGCTCCCTGCTGGGCTGGCGTTCCATTACAGGATCGCAGGTAGCTACTGCAGGCCGTGTAACTTTTGAAGATACTGCTAATGGCGGCACTTCTATGAAGATCATGATCACCTACCGCCCGCCTGCCGGCCATGTAGGCACCGGCCTGGCCTGGCTGCTCAACTCCGCTTTTGAACGTATTGTTCAGGAAGATATTCAACGTTTTAAACATTTCATGGAAACCGGTGTGGTGGTAAATGATGAAAAATAACCTTTATGAAACAAGTGGAAGCCGGTAACAGAACAGTTCCGCCGCAGCATACCGGCAGCAAACATAATACGGAATATGCCATTACATGCCCGACTGTGGAAGCATGTATACAACGCTTTAACATTGCAAAAGAACGATTACTGGAAGTGAACCACTGGCATCAGCTGGGAGGTTCACTTTCTGCTAATTTTACATTAACCGACCGCCAGGGGCAGGTGCTGCACCATAAAGCGGAGGAAGGTGATCATATACGCATAGACCTGCCCGGACCTGGCAGTAAGGAGGGAAATGGATATGACTGGGTAGAGATCGAAAAGATAGAAGACCGAAGCACCCGCTCCGGCAATTGTGCCTACGTGGCCCTTCGGGTAAGGCCTTCCGGTAATCCGCAGCAGCTGCAGGGTAAGGTGGCACATTTCTATAACCCCGAAGCTACCAGCTCCTTTGTGATTGAGCGCGTAGGCAACAGCATTAAAGCCAGTGTGTATGGGCGCAATGAAAAACCCAATGAACAACCGGACGATCTTTTAGACAAGATAAGGAACTGGATGGTAGCTTTAACGGCAGCCATGGGTTTCTCAAAACCGCAGTGGAAGGCGCTTGTAAAAGGCCTGCTAAAATAATAGCGTACTGCAATAATAAAAGCCCTGGCACGTAAAACCTGCCGGGGCTTTTATGGTGTAAGTTATTCTACACACTATATGTTGATGGAAAAATTGTTTTGGTATATGATCTGTGTTATTGGGAGGTTATAACATTAGCATGGATGCTTTGTGGGGTGCTCCCCGATCATTCCAGGAGATACGTTCGATCTCCCGGAATAACGAAGGAATCATTTAACAGTGCTGCTTGCCATCAGCTATTTTCTACTTCGCTCTTGAAGTTATCGTAAGAGCTCCTGCTTTCGTCTATCAATCGTAAGATCCGTTCGCGTACATCATCTTTTAAACCGGTTACTTCATGCTCAAACACTTTTTTTAGCTCAGTCAGATCACGGGAACCCTTCCCCACTATACGGCCGAACTTATTACGCAAGTTACCGGTCGTATAACGGATCTTTTTCCTGGTTTCTTCTCCGCTGTCTGGAGCTACCAGCAATCCTACCAATACACCTGTGGCTAAACCGGCCAGCGCACCTGATAAGAATTTTGTGCTCATATGAATTTATTTTAAGGTTTAACTAAATAACACCATATAAATGGTGATCATGTGCAGATCGTTGTCTGTACAGGATTTTTCAAATATCAGGCCAAGAGTATTTACCACATGCCCTTCATCTTACTTTCCCTTCGTTTAATCGATTGCGCCGTAGGTAAGGATCCTGAATTTGCGCACAAACTCGCCGTAGTAGGCATAAGGCATTACATTGGTATATACCAGCAGGATCAGGTTTTCCTTGGGATCAATCGTGTATTCTGAACAATAAGCGCCGCCCCAGGTAAGGGATCCGGGAGAGGCCTGGTCGCCATAATGGGTATCTGGTGTAATGATCTGCAAACCCAGCCCAAACTTGTCATTCCGGTCCCATACCAGGTTATTCCCGATCTGGTTACGGGTCATTAAATCCACAGTTTTGCGGCTTAAAAGACGCACACCGTTGAATGTACCGCCATTTAAGATCAGCTGGCACACCTTTGCATAATCCGCAATAGTGCCTACGGATCCTGCGCCACCCATGTACAGGGTTTGTGCCCCGCTGATGGCAAAGGTCCTGTTGGAAAGATTATCGCTTAGCTTTAGGGTACTATCCAGGGAAGGCAGCGCATACAGCTCTACCAGCCGGTTAGCTTTGGCAGGTGGCAGGTAAAAATAGGAATCCTCCATGCCCAGCGGTTTGAAGATGCGCTGCTGAAAAAAATCAGACAGGCTCATACCGGAAAAGATCTCCACCAGCCGGCCGGCAACATCTATGCCCATACCATAGGTGAATGCTGCGCCGGGATCGTTCAGCAGCGGACGGCGGGCTATTTTCTTCACCACATCTTCCAGCTTGTCATTCTTTAATGAGTTAAGGCCCGGCAGCCGCCCGCCAAACAACAGGCTGTCCAGCGGATGCTCATAAGGGATACCGGCCGTATGTGACAGTAAATGACGTATAGTCGGCGGCGTGGCAGCAGGCCGCGTTTCATAGGTGCCTTTTTCCCGGTTATAGGTTACCAGCACTTTTGCATCTTTAAACTCAGGGATATACTTTGACAGCGGATCATCCAGGAAGAACTTACCCTCTTCATACAACATCATCAACGCAATGGTAGTGATCAGTTTTGTTTGGGAAGCAATACGGAAAATGGCGTCTTTCTGCAGCAGCTTGCGCTGCTCCAGGTTGCTGTAGCCAAATGCTTTATAATGTACGATCTGCCCGTTGCGGGCAATGAAAGTAACCGCATTGGGCGCCAGCCCTTTGCTGATAGCAGCCTGTAAAAAACTGTCTATTCTTTTTAAACGTTCCGCGGAGAACCCTGCTGTATGGGCATTGGCAGCTGTTGTAAATTTCTGGGGATGGCTTTGCGAAAAGGAAGGTAACGTTAGCCACCCACAGGCGGCTAACAGGAGCAATAGTTTTTTCATCCGTGTAACGTTTAGTACTACACGGAATATACTACTCTTTCAACATTTTATCTATGAGGTTATTGAAATCCGTTTTAAACTGTTCGTAATGTTCGCCGGTACCGGGGCCTGAAAAACCGGTATGCACTTCTTTTACACGGCCCCGCCTATCTACAAAAATAGTAGTCGGAAAACCTTTGATGGCGGTTAGCTGCGGCAGTGTTTTTTCAGTCCTTTGCGGATCGGAGGTAGTAACGCCGGTAATAAGCACCGGGTACTGCACATCAAAACGTTTCAGGAAACCGGACAATGCTTTCTTTGATTTTTCAAAATCTGTAGTACGCTCATAGGCCAAACCTATTACTTCTACCCCGCGCTGTTTATTTTCCTCGTACCATTTGGAAAGAAATCCTGTTTCATCCATACAGTTAGGACACCAGGAGCCCATGATGGTAATAACCACCACTTTGTTCTTAAAGCGGGCATCGTTAATGCTTACCGGTTTGCTATTAAGATCGGGAAAAGAAAAATCCAGTTTTGACTGCCCGGGCTTTACCGTTGCCAGCTTGGTTTCGTCCGGCAGGGCTGCTGCAGCGTCTTTACGGGCGGCCCAGGTTTCTTTGCCATTGCCAATGCCTGCGTAAAACACGCCCTGTTCCAGGGTATTCTGATCTGTAAGACGGGCAGTGAAATAATAGGCATGGGAACCATCAAAGGT
>NZ_DATCRF010000249.1:0-6555 GCF_036569125.1 Chitinophaga sp.
ATAATTAATAATTAATAAAGTACTGCGGTTGGTAAATTCTTATTAACAATTAAATACTACAGATGGCAAGGTCCTGTTGATAATGAGCAATTAATAAAGTACTGCAGTGGTAAATTCTTATTAAGAATAAAGTACTTCACCCACGAAGTACCTATTAATTATTAATCGTTAATTATCCATTCACCTGAAGTACCCGCCTTACGATTATTAATTATTCATTCTTAATTATTAATTAACCCGGCGGCCTTTCCATTGGTAACTTCCAAACTTCCCCAGCCAGCCTGCTATTACAATGTAAGGAATGTGAAAGAGCTGCCCGGGAATTACCCATACCAGCAAAGTGGTTTTGTGAAAGAAACGGGCTACCGGTATCATAAAATACAGCTCCACAGTGATCTTAAACAACAGGCATATCAGGAACCAGCTGCGCCACTCCGGGTAAAAAACCGCCACAGGCCCCATCAGCAGCAGGGCTGCATTCCAGAAATAAACAATAACCAGCATCCAGGTCAGGCGCTTGTCTTCATACTTATCCGCCTTGGACGACCAGCGGATACGCTGGTGCATAAATCCCTTTAAAGTATCTACCGGCAGCGTACGCACAATAGCTTCCTCATTCTTCAGATAGCCGATACCGTTAGGGTGTTTTTTATAGATCTTGTACATCAGCAGCATATCATCGCCGGAGGCTATGGTATCAATACCACTAAAGCCCCCTACTTCATGGAACACCGCTTTTTCATAGGCCAGGTTAGCCCCGTTGCACATAGTGCCTATTTTAAGCTGTGCCACGGAACCGGTAATGCCCTGCATATTCATAAAATCCAGCGACTGCAGGATCTTAAAAAAATTATACTCCTTATAAAAGCTCACCGGAGCAGCAATAAATTTAAAGGAGTGCGTTTCATAGAACTGTACCAGCACTTCGATCCAGCGGGGCCCCATAATGCAATCCGCATCAGTAGTAACTATCAGGTCGCCGGTAGCCTGGCCTATGGCCAGTTCAATAGCTTTCTTTTTATACGAGTTTAAGCGCTGTGTAAGGTCCAGGTGATCACTCATGCGCAGCAGCTGTACATTGGATGCAGGAAAGCTGCTTACCACCTGTGCCGTGTTATCGGTTGAAAAATCATCTATCACTATTATTTGCAGCAGGGCCGCTGCATAGGTTTGCTGCTGCAGGGCCTCTAACAGGGGCGGCAGGTTCTGCTCTTCATCCCGCGCAGGAATGATCACGGTTACGCGGGTACGGCCGCTAACGGGTTTTGACGGAACAAAGGCCGGCAGCCGTTTCCAGCCCAGGCCATACCACAATATGAGCAGACAATAGGAGATCCCTAACAACAATACTATAACGAGAAAAATATTCATATCACTTTCACCTCCGGGAGGGCGGTCAAAAGTATATCTTTCTCACTAAAAATAGAGCCCCCGCTCTGCAAAGCACCGAAAAGGACCGGTCTAATGCTTTACATGCACAGGGGGCCGTCAATCAGCTCAGGTTACCATTTAGGTTTACGGTCATTGCCATAACCGCTCCCTTGGGCCTGTCCTCAAAAAATGCAGGTGAGGCCCGGTAACGTTACCGGTGGCGCCTACTACGTAACCGGGTACTGGTGAAGCAACGCGGGCAAGCGTTGATACTTCATCTACCGCCAATTTTTGGGAAGCATCCGTTGGGGCCTGTTTTTCAATTGGTGCCGGCTTTGAGTTAGTTGCTACAATTTCACTTTTTCTACAGGCTGCTACAGTCAGCATAAGGGATGGGATCCCTATCGTGGCCGCGGTCTTTGTGTACATAGGTTAGATGGGTTTTTAATTAAGAAATGGTTATAAGTACAGACCGGTCCTTGCGGGCAGATATATGTTATATTTTTAACATAATAACGTTTCCCAGCTCTTCCGACATTAGTTGATGCCCTTTATCCAGCACCAGTATCTCACCATTAAAAGAGCCATCCACCAAACGCCGGCCCAGCACTGCGGGAATAATGCGGTCAAACTTTCCGTAGATCAGCAGCGTAGGGATCTTATACCGCGCCAGTAGCTGCTTACAGCGCTTCAGGTCCGGCAGCATACGGCGCATAGCCGTCCATACCTGGTATACCTGCACCCGTTTATCAACCTTATTCATGCTGCTGAAAACAAATTTGTATACACTTTCGTTTACCCCTCCCAGTTGCCGCACAAATGACAGCAGCTTAAAGAAAAGGGCCGGGTGGTAGGTTACATATTTAAACAGCCGGTTACCTAACCAGGTGCGGGTTACAAACATATGCCAGGGATTGTTTTTAATACCGTCCGGCGCCAGTAAGAACAGGTGCTGCAGCTGTGCCGCCATTTGCGGTACCAGGCAAAGGGCCAGCCGCCCGCCCATGCTGTAGCCCATTAATGAGAATACCTCTTTTTGCTGCTGCTGTAATACGAGAATTACTAACGCCTTCAGATCTGCCGGGGTAAAAGCACGTTGCTCATTCCATTCTGTTTCACCATGCAGCGGCATATCCAGCGCAATAATGGTGAACCGTTCGCCCATGCTGGCGGCCAGCGGTAAAAAATGCATTGCGCTTTCCCCAAAACCATGCAGGCAAATAAGCAGCTGCGGGCCGTTCCCCGCCAGCACACCGTGAAAACGGCTCCTGCCATATGCTAAGTAAAAAGATGACATACTGTTAACCCAACAATTTTAATCAACTTTTGCCATTTGCCCCAAACTAAGTAAATTACGATACACGGGTTTTGAAGTTTGCAGTGTAAGTTCCAGGCATTCAGTTGAATCAGAATCATATCCTTGCCATCGCTTTCAGCTATCATACTTCATACCTCTTACTTCATTTTTTCAAATACCTAGTTATGGATACTACAGTTGATAAAAAAACATCCCTCAAAGGGGCCGAATTCCTGGTAAAAGAAAGCACTCCCTATGATGTATTCACCCCCGAAGATTTTAATGAGGAGCAACGCATGATCAAAGAAATGGCGGAGCAGTTTGTGGAAAAAGAGGTAACGCCTGTGCTGGACCGTTTGGATAAGCTGGAAGAAGGCCTTATGCCTTCCCTGCTGGATAAAGCCGGTGAGCAGGGCCTGCTGGGCGCCAGCTTCCCCGAAGCATACGGCGGCCTCGGAAAGGATTTTGTAACCGCCACCATTATTAACGAAGCGCTGGGCTCCGGCCACTCCTTTTCCGTAGCCATGGCGGCGCACACCGGCATTGGCTCCCTGCCTATCTTATATTTCGGAACAGAAGCACAGAAACAAAAATATATTCCCAAGCTGGCCAGCGGTGAAATGAAGGGCGCCTACGCCCTTACAGAGCCCAACTCCGGTTCCGATGCGCTGAGCGCCAAAACCACCGCAAAGCTTTCTGATGATGGTAAATTTTATTTGCTGAACGGGCAAAAATGCTGGATCACCAACTCCGGCTTTGCAGATGTATTTACTGTATTTGCAAAAATAGACGGCGATAAGTTCACCGGCTTTATTGTAGATAAAGATACTCCCGGTTTTACCCTGGGTGCAGAAGAGCATAAAATGGGTATCAAAGGCTCCAGCACCCGCCAGATCTATTTTCAGGATGCAAAGGTGCCTGCAGAAAATGTGCTGGGCGATATTGGCAAAGGCCACCTCATAGCCTTTAACATCCTGAACATAGGCCGCCTGAAGCTGTGCGCAGCCGCCCTGGGCGCCTGTAAAAAAACCATTACCACGGTAGTGAACTATGCCAGCACCCGTGAGCAGTTTAAACAGCCTATTTCCAACTTTGGCGCTATAAAACATAAGCTGGCTGAAATGAGCATCCGCACCTGGATGGCAGAATCATCCCTGTTCCGCACTGCGCAGCTCATAGAGCAGCAGGAGCAGGAGCTGCTGGCCGCCGGCAAACCCTTTAATGAAGCAGTGCTGGGCGCAGCAGAAGAATATGCAGTGGAATGCGCCATGTTAAAGGTAAATGGCTCTGAAGTGCTGGACTATGTGGTGGATGAAGGCGTACAGATCCACGGGGGCAACGGTTTCAGTGATGAATATGTAATTTCAAAAGCCTACCGCGATGCACGCATCAACCGCATTTTTGAAGGCACCAACGAAATTAACCGCCTGCTTACACTGGACATGACGCTGAAACGCGCCATGAAAGGTAAGCTGGACCTGATGACGCCTGCCATGAATGTAATGAAGGAGCTGATGAGCATACCGGATTTTGGCAGCGACGATGAAACACCTTTCAGCAAAGAGAAAAAGCTGATCCTGAGCCTGAAAAAAGCCATTCTGCTGGTAGCCGGCGCCGCTGCTCAAAAGCTGATGGCCAAGCTGGAAACAGAGCAGGAGCTGCTGATGAATATTGCCGATATGGCCATTGAAACCTTCACCGCCGAAAGCGGCTTGCTGCGCCTGCTGAAGATGGTAGATACACAGGGCGAAAGCGCTGCAGCCCTGCAGGCCGATATGGTGCGCACCTACCTTACTGATGCTGCCGACCGTATTCACAAATACGGTAAAGATGCTATTAACAGCTTTGCAGAAGGCGATGAGCAACGCATGATGCTGTTAGGCCTGAAACGTTTTACAAAAACAGAACCCTTTAATACCAAAGATGCCCGCCGCAGAATAGCGGATAAGCTGATTGCCGAAAACCGGTATATTTGGTAAATGTGCGGATATGCAAATGTGCAGATGTGCAAGTGAAATAATCCGGTAGATCGGCATTTGCACATTTGCATATCTGCACATTTGCACATATTTTTCGGGGCTCATGACTAAACGTTTTTTGCAAAGGCTGCTGGTGATCATTTTGTGCGGAATGCAGCAGCCGGCCATCGCACAGGTTTTACTACACCTGAACCAACCTGTAAGGGAACAGAATAATGTAAGCAGCGCCAGACAATACCTCTCAGGCCGCACCTGCAAAGGTTGCCGGCTTTATCTCAATAACGATAGTATTTATGTATACCCCACCGGCGCCTTTGCCATTAAAAAAGACCTGGCCGTTGGCAGAACCGCCTTTAACCTAACCGCAGCAGATAGTACCGGTAAAACCTATACGAAACAGGTAGTGTATTATTACCGCCCTTTACCGCCCCCCGGCGTTACACCCGTTTTCCGCATTGATTACTTTAACATCTCGCCCCAGGGCAACCTGCAGCTGGTAGAAGGTGATACCCTGCGTATTAAAATGAAGGCTTACCCCGGCTGCAAAGCCACCTGGATCAATAACAGGCCGCTGCAGGAGCTGCCGGCAAATGAAACGCAGGGCGTGCCCGGCTTCTACGAAGGCCAGTATATAATACAGGATACCGACAGCCTGCTGTTTGGCCGTATTAAAGTAACCCTGCAGGATAGTAATGGCAACAGCACCGTAAAGGAAAGCGGCAATTACTACAGCTTTATGCGTAATGAAGGGCTGTTCACCGGCCGCACGATTGATAACATGACCTACCTCACCACCTCGCCCCATGGCGACCGCCTGGGCCCTGAAAAAATAGGTTACCTGGATGAAGGCGTGCTGCTGCACATTGCCGGGCGGGAAGGGGATTATTATAAAATAAAGCTGGCGCCCCGCCACATAGCCTATATACCGGAGCCCCTGCTGGACACTGCCACCCGGCAGGAGCTGGCGCCCATAAGCATTATTAACACAGCCAGGGTTTGGGCCGATGAGGACTACGATTACGTATCCGTGCCCCTGGCAGATAAGCTGCCCTATACCTCAACCCAGGAAGTGGAGCCCGGTAAGATCATTGTGGATGTGTATGGCGCTTATGCCGAAGAGGGGCTGCAAACACAGCTGGGCACTACCCGTGAAATTCAGCAGGTGGCCTGGCAGCAGATAGAGCCGGAAGTGTTCCGCATGGTCATTAACCTGCATCATGCTTTTCCATGGGGATACAAGGTTTATTATACCGGCGATACCCTGCATGTAAAAGTAAAGCGCACACCCGCCAGCCTGCAGCTGAAAAACCTTACCATTGGGCTGGATGCCGGCCATGGCGGCAGCAATGTAGGCGCCTTGGGTAATATGGGCGTGTATGAAAAAGAGCTGAGCCTTTCCATTTCCCTGCTGGTAAAAGCCGCGCTGGAAAAAGAAGGCGCCACCGTTATTGCCACCCGCACACGGGATCAGTTTGTGGCCAATGAAGACCGCCTTTCCAATTTCCGCCGCGCAGATCCTGATCTGCTCTTAAGCATTCACCTCAACTCTTCCGTAAACCCGGTGGATATAAAGGGTACCGCCACTTATTACAAACACCCTTTTTGCGAGCCGCTGGCCCGTTTTATTTACAACCGCATGCTGGAAACCGGTTTATCAGGTTTTGGCTGTAACGGTAATTTCAATTTTATTCTCAACAATCCCACGGAGTTTCCGGATGCCCTCATTGAAACCCTGTTCCTGAGCTTCCCCGGCGATGAGGCCAGAGTATTAGACCCGACTTTCCGCCAGCTGATGGCAGATAAGATCGTGCAGGGAGTAAAAGATTACCTGGAAGCTGCCGCTAAGTAACGTACGTGTGCCCCACCTTAAAGGTGTGGCACACATCCATTTCATTCCTGTCCGATTGC
>NZ_DATCRF010000250.1:0-9743 GCF_036569125.1 Chitinophaga sp.
AAAGAAGTGTGTATACATTACTACGTTATGCGGGAAATTATTGAATGGCGGCAGTATCGGTTAAAGATTGCATAAAGGCGATCACATCCTGCTGCTCCTGCTGGTTCAGATGCAGTGAATCTGTAGGCAGAGTTTGTCCCTGTAGCTGCATACCCATGCCGGCGCCACCACCGTTATTGTAAAAAGTGATCACTTCTTCCAGCGTATTAAATACGCCGTTGTGCATGTAAGGCGCGGTAAGGGCTACATTGCGCAGGGTAGGGGTTTTAAATGCATAGCGGTATAGGGCTATGTGGTGCACATTATATTTTCCATTATCCGTATCTATTACCGGTTTATCTTTTATGGCAGGCACCCCGATAATTTCAGCTTCTGCTTTTGCAAAATCCGGCGGTGCTACGCCATTAAACAGCGGCATAAAATGGCAGGTGCCGCATTTGGCCTTACCCATGAAAATATTAAATCCTCTTTTTGCTTCCGCAGTCAGCCGGGTGGTATCGCCACGCATATATTCGTCAAAAGCGCTGTTTAATTTTATAAGCGAACGTATGTAGCTGGCAATAGCGCGCTGAATATTCTGAGGGTTGATCTGCGATGGCTGTACATCAAATGCCTTTTTAAATAACTGTTGATAACCGGTTTGCTGCTGCAGTTTCAGGGCTGCGGCTTTTAGATCGCCATGCATTTCTGCCCGGTTATGCACCACGGTATTCACCTGGTCTTCCAGGTAAGCTACCCGCTGATCATAGAACAACCCGGGCTGCAATGCAGCATTTAAAATAGTGGGAGTGTTGCGTATCACCGGCGCTTCCCCGTCCAGGGCTGCAGGGGTTTTCAGGCCGTCGGAAAATGCCTTGTGCGGATCATGACAGGTAGCGCAGGAGCGCTGCCCGTTATAGGAAAGCACACGGTCATAAAATAATTGTTTACCCAGGGTTATTTGATCTGCTGTAATAATTTGTGCCTGGTCAGGTGCGTAAAAGGTAACATCAAAAGCATCTTTGGCAAATGTATGGGAAGCGGCAGGGTCTAAAAAGTGAGGCAGCTGTGTATAAGGTATGTTCAATGCTTCACGCACCAGCTTTAAATTTATCATCAGCGGGTTCAGGTAGTTGCTGATCATATGCAAACGGTCCAGCGTATTAAAGTCAGTATGCGTTTGCAGGATTTGCCTGGCATTGGTAAATAATTCCTGCGTATGGTTAGCCAGCGCTGTGTTAATAAGCTGTACCCGCGTAGCATAAAAATGCCAGATGGTTTCCACACCATGCAAGGCTGCAGCGGCTTCCGGCAGGCTGTATTGCGCTTCCGGTGAGTCAAAACCACTCAGGCCCAGGGAGGAGATACGTAATACTTCCTGCCGCATGGCATCAAACAGCTGCGCATCTGTAAAATCCTGGCTGGCTGCCCGCATGCACACCCGCTGCAAATTAGCCCGCAGGCGTTGTGCTTCCTGCCGCAGCGCTGCTGTATCTGTGGTTTGTAAGGCGGGGAATAATAAGGCTTCCATCACCTGGAAACCTTCCGGCTGTACGGTCACATCTTTTTCATCGGCTTCTACTTCCTGCAAATTAGGGCCGTTAATAAAACGGTCAGTATAGGGCATGTAATAAGTAGTGAGCAGCTCCAGGGGTTTGTATGCCAGCCTGGCTGCAAAAAAGGCCTGCTGTAATTTTTGCGTTGGCTGGTGCTGTTCAATAGCCGTACATAGCGCAGCTACCTTCTGCTCCAGCTCATTTGCCTGGAACTGGTACCAGCGGCTGGCAGCCAAAGGCGCAGCGCTATCTGCCTTCAGGTCTATAATGCTGTAAGCCAGTATGGCCAGCAGTGTAACAGCTATCACTATAACGCCTATACGCATGTTGCAGGTTTGGTATGGAAAGTGGCGGCCAGAAAGAATGTAAAATCACAAATGCAAAATTTCAAATGTAAAAGTAAAATGCTGCGAACATGAATCTGTTCCAGGTATCACGGCATTTTACTTTTACATTTATGATTTATCTCGTTCATAAAGTCTTTTAAATGGTCTCTATGAACCTCCTTTGTCGGTTTAAAATTTTACATTTTACATTCTTTTTGGCCGCCCTGCTTTATCATTTAATTATCTCGGCAGTCCTTTGATCACTACTATCTCACTACCCTGGTCTTCATTTGCACGTTTAGCGCCGCCATCTGCACCTTTATAACGGGCGCCATGCCAGGTATGCGGTTGTATACACAGCGTAAAAACGTTATCCACACCAATTACACTGGAAATATCCACCAGTGATCCGTATTCCCAGCTACCGAACTTGGAAGTGGCGCTGCCATATTTGGCTGCATCCGGGGCAGTACGGTGGTGATCCAGCTCAAACACGGGTTTCAGCTGCTTGCTGGCAATGGTATACTGGTACACATACGCATCATGGTCTTCTGTGCCATAACCATTGGAATCTTCCTGTACATACACATAATTTTCCGTAACACACACGTTGTCAGGGTTCTGGAACTTATTGGCCGGGCCGTTATCATCATCCCCATCCAGTATTACTTCCAACTTGCCTTTTAAGGGGTCATTTGCATTCAGCACCAGGCGGTATACACGGCCCCATTGGGTGCGCGCGCCATCTGCATTGACACCGCTTACAGGCTGGCCGGTTACCGTAAAATATATTTCACGGCCATTGGCATCGCTGCCTTTGCGGTAATCCACATCTTCCACGCGACCGAACTTAATAGCCTTCAGCGGGTCAGTTAGCAGGGCTACCTGTGCACCGGTAAGGGTGCTGTCATATCTTACAAATTCCACATCGTAGGTGGAACCGGTTTTCATATCTGTTTCGCGCTGGTTGCCATCTACCCGGCGCAGCATAAACTGGCTGCCCTTTTGCAGGTCGCCTACCGTGTTGCTCATATACAGGAACACCTGGCCGCCGGAAGCATCTTCCGCATCTTCCCCGATCAGGATCACGGTTTTACCTGCATAGGTACCTTTAGGCAGGGGCACAGCATTTTCCGCACTTCTGAAGCCGAGTGCTTTCAGCTCATGCCCGGTGGCGGGGTTGCCGGCAGCTGCCAGCGGATCCAGCCCATGTACATTGCCTTCTACATTACTTTCCCCGCAGGTAAGGTACAGCGGGCCAAAGCCATGTATTTCCGGTGTAGCCAGGGTGGCAGAACATAAGCGCCACTGGCCGCCATCGGAGTTTAACACGTACTCGCCTTTTACAGGTTTAAATGTTTTGTCCAGCGTAATGCGGGATACGGAATAGTTATCCTCCTGGTTCACCAGCATTACATAGTTATCCCCCTGCTTCAGTATGCCGGAGCCATCGGCAGAGCCGCCAAATACATAATTGGGGCTTTGCGGCAGGGTATCATCACTGCTGATCAGGGAATACACTTCCAGGCCTTCAAAACCGGAGAGTTTTTTGATAAAAGCCGGTGTAACAGAATGGTTTTTCCATTCAATGCCGTTGTTGGGAGGGTTTTCAGTTCCTCCATCGTTGTCTTTACCGCAGGAAAGAAATAGTACGCTCGCAGTAAGGCCCAGTATGGGCAAGGTTTTTCCAAGGTTGATAGCTGACATGAGATTTGACCAATTTGAGCTGAAGATAAGGGGGCTATGTTATGCCTGGGTTACCATTATTTTATCTTAATTTGAATTTTGAAAAGTAGTACGAATAAGGTATGACCGGTGAATGTTTCCGCTTTCACCCCTGTATTTTTGCAGGACTGCATTAACTAACTGTTATGGCTAAACGTATATTGCCCATTCCGGATGCGTTAAATCCTTTTAAGGGAAAAAAGCAGCGCATCATGAACTACAATCCTGCCACCGGTGTTGCCGACCGCAAGCCCGTAGCAGAGGTAAAGATCACGGTGTTTGATTTTAAAGCCAATCATTGTGAAGAAGTGAAGCTGCAGGATGTAAAGCAGCTGTTACATTATGCGCAAACACCCGAAACAAGCTGGATCAATATTGACGGCATCCGCAAAGAAGAGATCCATACCATTTGTACCGGCTTCGGTATTCACTACCTCCTGGAGGAAGATATCCTGAATGTAGGCCAGCGCGCCAAGATGGATGAAATGGGCGATCATTTATTTTGCGTGCTGCCCATGATCTATTTCAATAAGCTTAGCTGTACTATTGAGCAGGAGCAGGTGAGCATTGTGCTGGGAAAAAATTTTGTGCTCTCTTTCCAGGAAGATTCCCATCGTGATGTTTTTGATCCCATCCGCGAAAAGCTGCATATTAATGGCTCCCGCATCCGCCTGGCCTTTGCAGATTATTTATGTTATTCTTTGCTGGATGTAATTGTGGATAGTTATTTTACAGTGCTGGATAAACTGGGTGAACGTATAGAGCTGATGGAAGATGTGGTGCAGCACGAAGCTAACAACCGCACCCTGGCCCGTATTAACCTGCTGCGCCGGGAGCTGTTATTGTTCCGCCGCGCTATTTCTCCCGTGCGGGAGCTGGTAAATGGATTTTTAAAAAGTGAAAGTCCTTTGCTGGATGAGCGTACCATGAAATATTACAAAGATGTGTTTGACCACATTGTGCATTGTAATGACCTTACCGATAACTATAAGGATATGGTGTTTAACCTGCAGGAGCAGTACCACACGCAGCTAAACCTGAAAATGAACGAGGTAATGAAGGTGCTGGCCGTGGTAACCACGCTCATGGCGCCCCTTACGGTAATAGCCGGTATTTACGGTATGAACTTCGATAACATGCCGGAGCTGCACTCACCCAACGGTTACTTCACCACCATTGCAGTGATGGTAGTGATCCTTATAATTATGATCATTCTATTTAAGAAGCGGGGATGGTTTTAGAGATGGTCGCTTTCCCAGTTCTCCAGTAAGCGGGTATTGGTATCGTACTTCCAGATAACAGGCTGCAGCTGGTTATTTTCGTCATACATGCCGCCGGCTATCAGTATGGTATGATCATTTACCCACACGGCCTGTTTAATAATAGTGGAGGGGCCGGTAAATAAAATACGTTCACGTTTTTTCGTTTGTACATTCACTAAAGCCACCTCCGTATCAGGCTCGCCGGATTCCAGCACTACTTTACCATGCGTGCCCTGGTGCAGAAAATTTCCATAGCTCACCATATCTATTACCCGGCTGCTGTCGGGGCTATACACAAAAAATTGCCGGAACTGTTCAAACCTCGCCACTTCCATAGAGGTAGTATCTATTGATCCCAGGGTATCTACCGTGGTACGTTCCAGGCTATCGGTCCCAAAGCTGCCGGCCATGCTGCTGTCTATCCAGCCTTTCCACTGTATCAGGCGCTGTTCTGCCCAGTTCTTAAGCGTGTCTTTGGGTGTGGACTTTATTATTTCGGCAGTGACACTGTCGCGTACAGGAAGTGTTGTTTTATTTTGATTGCATCCATTACAACCCTGCAGCAACCATATAGTAATGATGATAGCCGGTACTAAAAAATAACGGTGTTGGATGTAATGCATTCCAGGCAACAGTACACGTTTAATATTTACAGTTTATTTTTTCTTGTAGATGGGCACTGTGGAGCAGGGCTCTCCATACATAATGCTTTTTACTACAGGGCGCAGCAGGCGGGTGATCTCCACATAGGCAATTTCACCGGCGCCTTTATCCCCACAGCCTTTGATCACAACCCGTTTATCTGCAAACTCATTCACATCTATCTTATTCAGATTTTGCAGGAACAGGGTATTATGAATAAAGCCGGCATCGCCAAAAGCAGCGTAATGTGCTACCGGTTCCAGGTAGGTCATTATCAGCATGTAGGCCCAGCGGGGCACCACAGCATCGGCCGTGCAGGTAATGGCTACATTTTTATCGCGGTATTGCTCCCAGTCCAGGTTTTGCATAGCAGTACGGAAATCCTTTTCCTTCAGGATCATTTCCATGAACAGGTAATCCTTTATATCAAATACTACTATTTCTTCTTTGGGATAATAATCTTCCAGGTCCAGTGAAGTAAGTGCGCTCTGCGCTACTTTATTTACAATCTCATCCATAAAAATCCTTTTTCCGTATACGAATTTACGAAATATCCGGCCAACCCCGGTTAAAACAAAAAGCCCGGAACTTACGCTCCGGGCCTTTGCTATAATATGAGTCGTTTGTGAACCTTAGAAGAATTTACCGCGGTTATCCTGTACATCGCTCTGCTTTTTCAGCACTTCAAACAGCTGCTGATCCAGCATGGATTTAATACCCTGCTCATAAGCAGCACGTTGTGTGTTCAGGTCCTGTGCGGGTTGCGCGGCAGGCTGGTAGCTGTCTACTTTCAGCACATATACACCGGCAGTACCTTCAATAGGCGCAGATACTTTGGCAGTACCCCAGCTTTTGTTAAAGGCAGCACCTACTACTTTAGGCTCAAAACCTAAAGAAGGTACAAACGGTGTGCTGAAGCTGATACCCTCTGCTTTCAGTACCGGCTGGCTGCTGGATTTTGCAGCAGCGTCGATAGAAGCCGGAGTACCCAGCTTGGCGATCAGCTCTTCTGCTTTTTTGTGTTTTTTCACTTCTGCTTCTACCTGCGGTCTTACTTCGTCCAGGGAGGCAGTACCTTCTTTACGGATACCGGTTAATACCGCTACCACGTATTTGTTTTCAAAAGTGAAAACCTGGCTGGCATCGCCTTTCTTGGCTTCGTAAGCCCAGCGTACCAGCTCACGTGCCTGGCCAATACCGGGAATTACAAAATCCATCGGGCGGATATTATCTGCCAGACGTTTGTTATATCCTTTTTCCTGGATGTTTTTATCGAAAGATTTCTGATCGCGGTTCTGACCGGCAAACTCGCTGGCAGCAGCATATGCTTTACTGTCGGTTTCCTTACTTACATCCACCGGTTTGCTCAGGTAAGCCACTTTCACAGCAGGACCATAATTTTTCTGGTCCATTATTTCTATTACGTGGTAGCCGAATTGGGTCTTCACCACTTTTATCTCGCCTTTTTTACCATCAAACGCAAAATCTTTAAATTCTTTTACGAATTGGGTAGCCGGGGTAATGTCATATTCACCACCATTGGCTTTGCTACCCGGATCGTCGGAGTACTGCGTAACCAGGGCTTTGAAATCTGCACCACCTTTAATGGCTCTTTCAATACTATCAGCACGGTTATGTGCAATAGAATCGGCCAGGCCTTGCTGGGTACCTATTAATATATGACGCACTTTCACACTGTCCGGCATTACTTTACGGTCCAGCATTTTTGCCAGCACTAAGTAGTTGTTATCTATATAAGGACCATAGATACCGCCGATCGGTAAGTTCAGGATGGTATCTTTATTAGGTACCATCAGCGCACTTTTGGAAACATATCCATCGAAGTATTTTATTTCAGAATTACTGTTAATAAAACTTTCGATCTCTTTGGTAGTATCCATTTCCTGTTTCAGCGCTGCCAGCTGTTGCAGGGCAGCAGCAGAATCAGCGCCGGAAGGCAACGCATCAAAAGCTACATACTCAACCTTGCGGGCTTCTTCTGTTTTGAATAAGGATTTGTGTGCAGTTATATAATTATTAAGCTCACCGTCAGATACTTTAATAGTAGAATCTGCAATGGTAGCATAAGGCACGTTCACATAAGAAACGTTTGCTGTCTGGCTGTTCTCCTGCTGTTGTTCAGCGGCCAGCCATTTAGGATAATATACTGCCTGTTTTACCAGGGTCATATATTTCTGCTGCAGCTGTGTTTTGGAGATCATTTCTTCCAGCTGGTGCAGGGCCTGGCGCATTCTGCCGGTTTGGTCCTGTCCAATATTCTGTAATGCCCGTTGCATTTCTGCGCGGTCGAACTGACCGGTCTGCGGGTTGGTGAATTGCTGTACAACGATCGGGTTGGGGTTTTTACCATTGAACTGGTCTACTACCTCAGCCTCTGTTACATCTATGCCCAGTTTATCATACTGTGCCTGCATGATCTGCTCGTTCAGGAATTGGTTCCATACCTGCTCACGAATATACTGGCGGGTTTGCTCATCAATGTTGCCATTGGGCATTTGCTGGCGTGCACCGTTCTCAGCGTCTTGTATACGCTTCTGATAATCGGCGATCTCCAGCTCTTCACCATTAACTTTACCTACACTCGTGGAACGGCGGAATAGGGAATTCTTGCCAAAAAAGGCATCCTGCAGCAGGAAACTAACAATAGCAACGCAGATCACAACTATGATCACCACTGCATATTTATCCCTGATCTTCTGAATAACTGACATAATATTATATAGTATAAAATTTTAGGGAAAGCAAAAATAGAATAAAATAACTGTAACTGCAAAACAGTATTTTCCAGGTCCAAATGCAGTACAGTTAAGGGTTTCAGGCATATATCACCCTTTCGTTACAGGCGGTACATGCACAGGTTATCCACATTTTTGCAAATTTTAATGTATTTAAGGCACTGTCCGGTACATATAACGGAATTGGCCATGCATACAGATATAACAAACTATGCAGGCCGGAAAAATTTTTACGATTATTCACATTTTTGAAAACGGGCGCCGCCAATCCACATAAAATTGTTTATAACCATGAGCGCGCTATAAAACGAACGGGTGAGGCCCGGTTCACTTTCCGGGCCGGAATTTATCCACAGCTGTTGTGTAAAACCACCGTATAACCCGGTGAAAGGATGGTAAAAAGCATGGTTACGCACAGGTAAAACTAATTTTGTTATTGTGCCCGCTGGTTGTTTGGGTGGTAAAACAGCAAAAAAGGGGAAAGTTAACCCGCTCTGTTAACATTTTCTTAATACACACCCGGGTAGAAAGATGTACACGGAAAAGGATATCCACGGGTGTGGATGAAACTGGTAAAATCCAGTATGGTGGCCGATATACGTTGTTAATTTCCTGTGGATAGCTGAGTAAAAAAGAATAACAACTACCTTTGTATGCGATGAGAAAATTTAATTTCCACATATTCACCCCCCTAATAGTAGTGGGTTTTTCTTTTTTAAATAAATAACTAAATATATAATTATGATTAGGGAGCTCACGGAAGCGAAAAAAAATTTGCAACGTAATGGATTTTTGGATGTGCCCGTAAATGTGAACCTGGATCTGTTTGCGGAGATTGAAAGATTGAAAAAGGAAAAGAATGCGATCGTACTGGCGCACTATTACCAGGAGCCCGATATCCAGGATGTGGCAGACTACATCGGGGACAGCCTGGGCCTGAGCCAGCAGGCTGCCAAAACAGATGCCGATATCATTGTTTTTGCCGGCGTGCACTTTATGGCAGAAACCGCGAAAATATTAAGCCCGCAGAAAAAGGTGCTGCTGCCCGACCTGAAGGCAGGATGTTCCCTGGCCGACAGTGCCCCGCCGGAGCTGTTTAAAAAGTTCAGGGAAAAGTACCCGGACCATATCGTTATCTCATACATTAACTGCTCTGCAGGTATCAAAGCGCTCAGCGATATCATTTGTACGTCTTCTAATGCCGAAAAAATCATCGAAAGCGTGCCAGCTGACCAACCCATCATTTTTGCCCCTGACCGGAATTTAGGCAGCTATCTGATCAAAAAAACGGGTAGGGACATGGTGCTGTGGAATGGCGCCTGCATGGTGCACGAAATTTTCTCCCTGGAAAAGATCACCCGTTTGAAAGTTAGACACCCCAAAGCCAAGGTGATAGCCCATCCGGAATGCGAAGCTGCCGTACTGGAGATCGCCGATTACATAGGATCTACCACCGGTTTGCTGAAATTTACCCAAAAGGATGATGCCCAGGAATAC
>NZ_DATCRF010000251.1:0-2511 GCF_036569125.1 Chitinophaga sp.
TATTTCACCACGTTATTACCACCGGAAATATCCAGGTTGGTATTTTGCTGGTAGCTGTACTGTTTAAAGATGGCATCGTACCAGTTCACATTGGGATGCCCGTAAGGGTCCTGCCCGTTCTTAAACAGGTTAAGGTCATCCTGTGTGAATTCAGGCGTCAGGCCATCATTGATCTCTGCCTGGTTGATGAGGGTGGCCGATTGATAAGCATCCAGGAATTTAGGGATCTTGGTAGGCGTTTGTACCCCGCCTTCCACCCGCACATTGATCTGCGGCTTGCCCAGCTTACCACGGCGGGTAGTTACTACCAGCACCCCGTTTGCGCCTTTGATACCATAGATAGCGGTGGTGGAAGCATCTTTCAGCACAGAGATAGAGGCTATCTCATTTACATTGATCTGCTGCAGCTGATCATAGGTATACTCTACATCATCCACAATGATCAGGGGTTTATTGCCCGCAGGGTTCAGCGAGCTTACCCCGCGGATATAAAAGTCAGAAGCATCTTTACCCGGCTGGCCGGATCCCTGCTGGGAAAAGAAGCCCGGCAGCCTTCCTGTTAATGCATTCTGCACATTGGCTGTTGGCACGTTCCTGATCTCCGCTGCATTGATGGTGCTTACAGAACCGGTATTGGTGATACGGGTGGTTTTGCCATAACCCACCACCACTACCTCACCCAGCGCCTGGTTATCGGACGCCATGGTTACATCAATACTTTTCTCCTCACCGGCAACATTCAGCTCCCGGGTCACATAGCCCACGAAACGGAATATCAGCGCATTGGACTTCCCTTTTAATGTTACCTTGAACTTACCCCCAGCATCGGTAACTGCCCCGTTACCCGGCACATTCTTCTCGCCCACAGACACCCCGGGCAACGGGCCCTGAAGATCGCGCACAGTGCCGGTGACAACCCGGTTCTGCGCCAGCAAATAACCGGGAATGATATTTATAATTATACAAATGAGCAGTATTATTTTCCGCATATCTGTTTGTTTATAATTTTAGGAATGCAATGGGTTTAGTGTCCCGGATTTTGTTTCATATTCGGGTTCTTGGCCACCTCATTGTAAGGGATGGGATACAGATATTGACTTTCCTTAAACACCGTTGTAAGCACCGTAATGGGATTATAGGTAAAAGCGTTGCCGCTCTTTACTACGGATACGCCCGTACGTGGCTGGTTCATAACAGTTCCGGCTATCTTCCACCTGCGGATATCAAAATACCGGTGCTCCTCAAAGGCAAACTCTATGCGCCATTCATTCTGAATAACGGCCCTCATCTGCTCCTTAGTCATACCAGGCGCCAGGCCATAGTTGCCGCCTGCACCGGCCTCAATTCCTGCACGTGCCCTGATGGCATACAGCTGCTCATACACATCTGCCTGCGGCGCAGGCTCTACTTCATTACGTGCTTCGGCATAAGCGAGTAACACATCTGCATAGCGCATAATGATCCAGTCGGAAGAGTGATTGCTGAAGGTGGCTGATGTTTCAAAATTGCCCATGAACTTGCGCATGTAATAGCCGCTTACGGTTTGCTGTAAAGAGGAATTAGGCTTGCCGGGCCCGCCTTCATAGGTTTGTACCGTGCCATTCAGCCATTTGGCGCCATTATAGAAAATGGTGGCGGTAAAGCGCGGATCACGTTTTACATCAGACAATACACTATAGGGATCGGATACCAGGTACCCCGAAGCCGGGTCTGTAATGGGCAAGCCGTTCTGCATGGGAAAAGCATCCACCAGCTCCTGCGTAGGGCTGGTATTGCCGGTGCCGCCTGCTGAAAAACCTACAGGGCCGTTGCTGGTTTCAATATTGGTGGTATTATTTCCCGGCCGTATAAAAATGCGCTCACTATTATTCTGGTTCAGGAAGATGTCTGTAAAAGAAGGATTGAGGGCATAGGTATGCAGGTCTATCACATCTTTTGCAGCCTGGGCAGCCTGCACCCAGCGGTTTACATCATAATTCGTATACCCGGTAAGGTTATTTGCATTGTCAATATTATTGCCGTTAAAGAGCGGGCTGGCAGCCAGCAGCAGCGCTTTCATCTTAAGGGTCATAGCCGCTCCCTTTGTAGCGCGGTAGTTGTCTGCATCTGCTACCGGTGCGGTGAGCAGGCTGTCTTTGATGGCGTCACATTCGCTCGTGATATAAGCTATACAGTCGGCAAAGCTGCTGCGGGGAAGGCTAAGATCTTCACCGATATTATACACTTTATCGCCCAGCAGCGGTACGCCGCCATAACGCCTTACCAGCTCAAAGTAAAAGTAAGCACGCAGGAACCGCGCTTCGCTTCTCCACACCTGGGCGGTTGTAGTACCATTGGCAAGCCCGCCCTTTACCGGCACTACGCCAATGCCATTGATGAAAATATTGGCATTGCGGATGCCTGCCCAGAACGATTCCGGCACCCCGGTGCTATTGGGCGACTGTGAAAGGTTGGTGCCTTCCCAGAGATTTTCCGCACCCGGGAAATTGAAAGCAGTTACCGCATTGGTAG
>NZ_DATCRF010000252.1:0-3396 GCF_036569125.1 Chitinophaga sp.
GATACAGGTAGTTGATCATCATGTTTTTGAACTGCTTAAAATCGGCCTGCGACCAGTTGGGATAAAGCCGCAGGATCTCTGCTGCCACCGCAAATTCATACACGGCTATGCCCATTAACCCGGGGATGTCCTGGCCACTCGGCACCTGGTCTACCGCATAGGCCCATGCGTTCAGGATCTTCCGGGAACAGGCTGCATAAGAAGTATCCCCGGAGATGTACCAGCGTAATGCGTTGAGATAGGCTGCCACTGCATCGGCTGAAGCGCGTTGGCGGCTAACGCCCATGTTGGCCCGCGCTGCGGCAGTATAAGTGTTCTGCGCTTTGGGATGAGCGATCAATGCATTCCAGCTGTCGATCCAGGGATGCGCCCCGGCCGCCACCTGGGTTTTCATCCGGTTTAGATCGGTTTGTGTGTGCAAGCCGCCGGGATGAATAAAGGTTTGTGCCGTTACCGTTATACTGCAAAAAAGCAGCAAAAGAAGTAGCAAGTGTGTGATCCGGTTCATGGTAGTAATATGTTTTATTGTTTATTGTTTTATTGCTGCCAGCTGCCCCCTGATGATGCCATTGGGGTACTTTTTTGTATTGATGGTGAAGTAATAGGCGCCTGCCAGCAGGTCCTGCTTTTCACTCATTTTAAAGCCATTTAAACCTGCCAGGCCCAGATTGGCTGTTGCTGCGCTGTTTGTGCTTACAAAGGGCAGCGAACGCACCAGGGCGCCATTTGCCGTTGCACCGGCAGGGCCGTAAAAGTTCACGGAAGTGATAGTGTCCTGGCCGGCCGCCTCCCATAGATCAGTCCACGTGATAGTGAAGGTCAGGATGTTCAATTGCTCATCATAAAAACCGGTGAATGTACCGGCGAAACTGGTATCAATGGCCGGCACCAGCTGTTTGCTGCTTGCAGCTGCATTAATGGTATACTGGCTGCTATTGACCCTTTCCAGCTTCCCTCCTTTTGTACAGCCGGTGATTGAAAAAGCGATAAGTGTAATTACAGTTATAATACTTTTCATAACCTGAACATTAAAATTGTTTAAGCTTCTCTGTTAATAACCCGGCGTTTGTTTTAAAGCAGGCGATTTTGTGAGCTCGCTCTGTGGTACCGGCCAGAAATACATAGCCTCGGTGAACACATGCTTCCGTATACCTATCACGCGGTAAGAAAAGCTTCCATTCGCAGCCCTTGTGATCTCCATACCGTGTGTTTCCGCATTCTCCGTCCGCGGAGCGATCTTCCAGCGGCGTACATCCCAGAAGCGGTGCTCCTCAAAAGCCAGCTCCACACGGCGCTCATGCCAGATGGCTTCGCGCATTTCATCTTTGGTCATGCCCGGCTTTAAACCATACAAACTATTTTCGCCCTCAATAATACCTGCGCGGCTGCGGATCATCTTCAGCCAGTCATATACTTCCGCGGTTGGGCCCTCGTATTCATTCGTCGCCTCCGCCGCATTTAACAGCACTTCCGCATAACGCATCACTACCCATGGACGATACAGCTCACCACCGCCGCCGTTACACATCTTGTATCTGAAATAACCTGTTAAAGTACCTGTGGATGTATAGATGCCGTCGAGGCTTGCGCTGGTGGCTGCGGCATTGCCGCTTGGAATTACGCCGGTGTAGGTATTCACGGGCTGATCGCCCAATGAGCCCATCATGCGAATGGAGCCGTTATAGTGAACGGTATATGTGAGGCGGGGATCCCGGTTCCTGTACATATCATTGCCTATACCGGGATAACCGGAAGCAGGATCCGTTATGCGCATGCCGTTGATCATATCAAATTCATCTACCAGCTCCTGTGTTGGAAAATATTTGGTTCCGGCCCAGCCGTTCATACCTCCTCTTGAAGTAGGATTGGCGCTGGCTTCCACATAAAAATTATTGCCGGTGGTCCAGGGCTGCCAGTAAACAAGCACATGCTCCGGCTGCGGGGTGTTTTGCAGGAAAAGCGTATACAGCGGTGTAGCTGACGCAGTATATAAGCTGTAAACGCCCAGGTTGATCACGGCTTTTGCTGCATCGGAAGCCAGCTTCCAGCGTGCAGGATCTGCATCCGGAAAAGTGAGTAAACGCTCAGGATCATCGGCCCTTGGCCCGCTATTGAAAAGGGGGCTTGCTGCGTATAAAAGCATCCGCGCCTTTACCGCCAGTGCAGCCCCTTTGGTTACTTTCAGCTGGTTTACATCTCCTGCGCGGTAAGAGAGCGGAAGCGCGGCGGCCGCCGCATCCAGCTCAGTGGTTAAATATTTAATGCAGTCATCAAATGAGCTGCGCGGAACATCTATCTTTTCATTATCGCCAAATATCTTGTCGCCGATTAATGGTATGCCGCCATAATGCTTTAACAGCGTGAAGAGATACCAGGCCCGCAGAAAACGTACCTGGCCTGCCCAGTAGTCTTTCGTTGCATCTGACACCGGAATGCTGTCTTTGTTCTTCAGGAAAATATTTGCAATACGCAGCATCTGGAAGGTGGTTGTCCACAGGCCCCGGTCTACATTATTTGCGTTAATGCCGCCACTAGAGATCTTATACGTGTAAATGGTGGGATCGGCAATGGGCTCCGATTCATCGCAGGCCGCATCTAAGCCGGTATTATTGAACCGCCTGGGGTTAAAGGATATTCCCAGGCTGGAATAAAGGTTATTGATCACTCCCAGCGACCGGGTGCTATCCTGGAAAACCGCTGTTTCATCAATAGCTGATAACGTTTTCTGATCCAGGAAATCTTTTTTGCATGCAGTGGTAAAACACAGCGCTGTGGCCAGCGTGGCAAATAAGATCCTCCAATATATTGTATGCTTCATTGTAAATATCTTTTTAGCGTTAGAAGCCTAGTTGCAATCCAAAGTTGAAGTTGGCAGTGTTGGGATAGGCGCCGCCGGGGCCACTTGCAATCTCAGCGTCCTGCTGAAACTTACCCATGTTCTGTATATTCACCAGGTTATACCCGGAAACATACACTCTTGCATTCTGAACCACCCGCGTTCCTTTTAACCATGTACCAGGAAGCTGGTAAGCCAGCTCCACTGATCTTAACCGCACATACCAGGTATTGGCGAACCAAAAATCAGAGACCGTTTGCCAGGATATATTGTTGATGTTGGTGTTAAGGCCAATGCGCGGATAGGTGGCAGTAGCCGCAGTAGCCGGTGTCCAGCGCTCCAGGTTCCAGGGACGTAAATTTCCATTGAAAGCATCCCCTGCACCTTCAGCGGTTACCTGCACGGCATAACCATAAGCACCCTGCAGCAGCGCTCTTAATGTGAGCCCTTTATAGCCAACTGCAAATTCAGCTCCCAGCACCGTGTTGGGCAGGTTAGGTTTTGACAGCCAGGTTTTATCGGCATCGGTGATAACGCCATCGCCGTTCATATCAGCATAC
>NZ_DATCRF010000253.1:0-11259 GCF_036569125.1 Chitinophaga sp.
AGTATCCCTGTATTACAGCCTGGAAGAGAACCGTGTGGTGCCCGAATCGCAACGGCAAACCGGTAACTGGGATATTGTGCTGTATGGTATTTATAACAGCAGTGTATACCCGAATAACGGCGCTGCTACCGGCAGCCCGGGATATGGCGGCCCGGGGCAGGCAAAGATCTACCTGGTGGCAGACCATAAGTTTGACGCACAGTATTACGATACCTTGAACTTTAAACCGCGTAAGCTGCCCATTCCCAATAACCTGTTTGATGCAGCTTTTGCCGCGGTAAAAACAGTACTTGTGGAGGATAGTAAATTCTTTACGCGGGATGTGGGCCTGGATCATTTCCAGAATGTAAGTGATGGTTGGGGCTATTATGATTTTTACGGAGCGCTGTTTCCCGGTAACCCTTTGAAAACGCACGTTGTATATACCATGCCGCGGGTAATGATCATTAAAACTCACAAAGGGCATTATGCCAAGCTAATGATCCGGAGCATTTATAAAGATAGCCCGCAGGATCCTGACCGGAACAATAAACCCGGTTTTGTAAGCTTCCAGTACGCCATACAAATGGATGGAAGTAAGAACCTGGATATTTCAGCCAATAACTAACTACCCTAACTATTTATAATGAGAAGAAGTTTTCAATTGCTTGCAGCCTTGCTGCTGGCTGGCAGCGGCTGCACTAAAACCGAGGTGGTAGCGCCGCCGGCAGCCGCGCAGAACCGCATCCTGGAATATAAGATCGTGAATGTACAGGGCGATCCTGTTTACGGCGCTGTAAATGATGCCGACAGCACCATTACCCTGCACCTGCCGTTCTATAAGCAGCTCACCATCCTGGAGCCGGAGATCAGGGTATCAGAAGGCGCCACCGTAAAACCAGCTACGGGTACATTAATAGAAGATGTGCCGGAGCTATTACGCAGCGGCCGCGATATTAAATACACCGTTACCGGTAAAGATGGTGCCGTTAAAACCTATACGCTGAAACTGGCCGTACAGCAGCCTGCGATGGTGGTGCAGGAGCTAAGTACAGACGCAGCAACCCCTGCGGAGTTTACCATTGAAATGGCTCCGCAAGTAGTATCCTCTTTCAGCTTTAACATCATAGGCGAAGGCTTTTCGGAAAACCTGGACCTCATGAAAGTAATGCTGGTAGATGCAGCGGGAAAGGAAATACCCGGTGCGCTGGACCTTAGCATTACCAACACCAATAACCTGAACAGCATAGGCGTGTTTGTATCCGTTTACTATGATGCAGCCAAACAAACCTACACCATTCCGGATGTGCTGAAAAATATACCGCAAACAGGCCTCTACAAAGTGCGGGTGTACAATTACGCGAAAGTAGCCACCATGCAGTTTCCCATCCGCATTACTAAAAACTGAACCATCACATGTTAGCACGTAATATCACCATAGCAGTTTTCAGCTGCATTATTATAGCAGGGCTGTCCTGTAAGAAAGAAACAGAATATGCGGCTTTTCCTTTTAAAGATATCCAGGCATTTAAAATAGCAGCAGGGGAGGAAACCATTAACGGCGCACTGGAAAACGACAGCATTATTATTTACTGGCCATCTTACCTGGAAATGCCCGCCAGCATTACGCCGGACATTACCCTGTCAGAAAAGGCCACTATTCAGCCGGCCGCAAAGGAAAGCGTAGCTTTTAAAACCGGTACTAAATACACGGTAAAAGCGCAGGATGGCAGCACTAAAAATTATTTCCTGAAAGTAGTAATTAACCAGCCCGGTATACAGATCTATGAAGCCACTTATTCCGCCGTACGCGGCGGTACGCTGGCGGTGGATAACGGGCGGCTGATCCGCTATATTATACGGGACACTGCCCAAACCCACTTTTTCCTGGTAGATACTGCCGGCAGGGAAACCCCCATCGCTATTTCCTTTGCTACCCGCAATAACACACCGTACACGGATCTGAAGCTGCCGGGCGGCGATACCCTGCAGCCGGGCGCTTACCGTATTAAGATCAACAGCGGCATCCGGACCCTAACTACGGAGAACGCCATTTTCGGTGTGCTGTACGCAGCTAATGAGCAGCCGGCAGCCAACCCGGTAGATGGCAGCATTACCCTGAAACACGGTGGCCAGATCACCTTTACCGGCACCGGTTTTATTGATATGAAGGAAGCCCGTGTGTTTGGCTATAACACCACTACCGACTGGTCGGAAAAAGAAATTGCCACACTGGAGCTGGTGAGCTTTACCGCTACCAGCGTTACTTACCGCATACCGGATAATTTTCCCACAGGTAGTTATGAGCTGAACAGCTATAACGGTAACGGCATTTTTTTCCAGCTGCGCACTACGGATTTCATTGGTTTCTGGGACTGGAATAAACAGAAAAAGGTGTACGTGAATATTGATGGCGCTGCGCAGATCACCGTTACAGATTAAGCAACCACTATAGCTCCTTATAAAACCCTCATCATTTCTTTTTCACTTAAAACCCTGATTTATGTTCAACTTTAAACAAGCAACCCATTTAACGCTGGCCGCCGCCGGCGCCCTGACATTGTTTTTAGCCTCCTGCTCCAAAAGCAATGAGGATGTAGCCGCACCGCAATCCCTTAGCACCATCCGGGGAGGCGTAGGCCTGATGGCTGTTATACCGGATGGCGACAGTGCCAACATTACCGGTCCCGGTGTAACCTCCGGCAAGATCTACCGCAACGGTAGCGTGTACACGGTAAAGAATTTCCGCCAGGCTTATTCCACCGGCGAGGGACAGCCTGCTGATGGTAATTTCTACTGGCGCTTTACGGTAAATGAAGCCGGTCCGTCCACCAACTACAATATCAAATTCTCCGGTATTGCTACAGGCGACATTACCTCCAATGATTCCTTAAAGTTCAAGGACAAAACTTTCAGCACTGTAACTGCGGCTGACTGGAGCACTGCCTCCAACCCGCTGCCCAGCCCTGCCGGCTCCAATGTAATTGGTATGAACCAGGTAACCGGTACCGGTGTGCCGCCTTCAGTAGCAGCTTACGCCAATGGCGCCGGCTGGTACATCTATGGCTGGAGCACCGGCCATACCGTAACACCTGTAGCCGGCCGTACGCTGTTCTGGAAAAGCGGCGCCACCATTTATGCATTTGAGATCACCTCTATTTACCAGAATGGGGTAACCGGTGGTGCATTCCCTTATTACAACTTCCGTTATAAAGCGTTATAAAAGTTCTCCATCAGTATTAGTATAGCTGTAGTTGTAAGCGGTTGCCAGTACATGGGCAGCCGCTTTTTTGTTCTCATGCCGCCCCAGCGGTATTGGTACGATTTTTTATAGATATTCCCTACAAACCAAGTCAACCGTTTAAAACCGTTTTTATGACCAATACTATTACCGCTACTACGAAAAAGCAGAAACTCTTAATCATTGAGGATGAAGGAGAAATGTGTTTACTGATCAACCTTTTACTGGACGGTAAAGAAATGGAGATCGAGCATGTAAAAACTATTGCTGATGCTGTGGAATATTTTCAACAACAACCACCTGCTATAGTGCTGCTGGATAACCGCCTGCCGGATGGCTTCGGGCTGGATTTTATCCTTTTCCTGAAAAAAGAATATCCCGCCACTAAGATCATTATGATCTCCGGTATGGACGCTGCAGCAAAAGATGTAGCCATTGAAATGGGTGCAGATATGTTCCTGGAAAAGCCCTTCACAAAAGCGCAGCTTTGCCAGTGCATTAATGAGCTGCTGAACTAATTAACAGCATACAGGCATATATAATTGACTAAGTAAAGTAGAGGAATAGGTTAGGGCCGTATTATTACGGCCTTTTCCTTTTTAGCGCCGTTTCATTCAAACACCCCAACATTTCCACAATTTACCCCAAAAGTGGAACCTGAACCACAGAATCGCAGCACTTTACATCCCAATGAAGGTGCTGAACCGCTATGCCTTGCTGCACATAATTGGTTGTGTCTTATTTCTGAGCCAACCAATCTGGTTATATACTGGTCCGCCGGACCGGGCAGCCTTCCTTTTTTCCCAACCCATGCAGCGGGATCTTATAGGCAATGCGTTGATGCTAGGTTTCTTCTATCTCCATTATTTTATAATAATACCCCGGCTTTACTTTAAACAGAAACGCCTGCTATACCTGTTAAGCATCCTGGCGGGATTTATAGTGATCTGTTTACTGCCTTCCCCGGCAGCGGCCAGGCACCAGGTATTCCTGTTCATAGCAGTGGTATTTTTTTCTTTATTGCTACGCATCCGCAGCCGCCGGTACCAGGAGCAAAGCACCCGGCACGCCGCGGAGCTGGCCACGATCCGGGCGCAGATCAATCCGCACTTTTTATTCAATACCTTAAACAGCATATATGCGTTGGCGGTACGGAAAGATGATGCCACGGCAGATTCCATCGTGCATCTTTCCGGCCTCATGCGTTATGTGTTCAGGGAATCCGGAGATCAGCATATCCCATTGCAGAAAGAGCTGGAGTACCTGGGAAATTATATTGAGCTGCAGCGTTCCCGTTTAGGGGACACCGTAGTGATCCGCTATACCCTGGAACAGCAGGAGGCCGCATCGGCAGGTATTGCCCCGCTGATCCTGATCAGCTTTATTGAAAACGCATTTAAATACGGCGTTAACCCCGAAGCAGCTTCCCGGGTATCCATACACATTAAAGTGTTCAAAAAAGCCTTATATTTATCAGTGCATAACTATAAGGTAGTGTTGCCGCAGCACTCATTTTCCAGTGGAATAGGAGCGCACAACGCCCGGGAACGTTTGGAGCTGTTGTACCCCGGTAAACATACGCTGGAAATAAAAGAGGATGCGCACCACTACCAGGTGACACTGATAATGGAACTGCTATGATAACTGCTATTGCACTGGACGACGAACCCCCAGCGCTTGAAATTATTAAAGGTTTTTGTGCGAATATTCCTACTGTAGATCTGAAGAAAACCTTTACCAAAGCCGGAGAAGCTTTTGAATACCTGGAAAAATACCCGGTAGACCTGCTGTTGCTGGACATTAACATGCCCTCTGTAAACGGTATTGACTTCTATAAAAGAGTGCCCGCCCGGGTTATGGTTATTTTTACCACCTCCTTTAGTGAATACGCCGTGGAAAGCTATAATCTCAGCGCAGTGGATTACCTGGTAAAACCTTACACCCTGCAGCGTTTTACACAAGCCATAGAAAAAGCCAATATAGCGCATGAGCTGCGGCAAAAAGCCGCCGTACCCGGTAATGATCATATTACCCTGCGCGTGGATTATGGCCTGGTGAAAATTCATTTCTCCGAAATTCTTTTCATGGAAGGGCTGGATAATTATTTAAAGATCCACCTGAAAGATAAGAACCCCGTAATAGTAAGAATGACCCTGAAAGCCATCCTGGAAAAATTACCCGCTCCTGTATTTGTGCGCGTGCACCGTTCTTTCATTGTACCCTTATCGCAGGTAGCCGGCGTGCGCAACAAAATGATCATACTGCACTGCGGCGAAGAAGTGCCCTTAAGCAATAATTATGAAGATGAGTTCATGCACCTGCTGAACCGTTAGAACTGCCTGCCATACTGCGTTCCCAGACATTTATTCGTACTACGGTTATTCGTACCAGGAATAATTGCGCCCTGCTGCAAAATGAAATACCACAGAAACCGGCGCATTCACCCCAATTATTAAAAGCCGTGTTCACATTTAATTCATCTTTGTATCAGAAAGGACGACAGATAGTAACTAAGGTTACACAAGAGAACAGGAAATGATTGAGCAGCATGTTACCGGTTTAAAACACCGGCCGGCCGTTATACACCAACAACCAAACCTACAACATTAGCAGTACACCGGGCGCCAGCGGAGCGGCAACATTTGAGTATCTGGAGGGGCTGAAGAGTTCCCTGGCGCCAATTGTGTGTATCGTAACCTATGCCAACATTAAGAATGTGGAATTTATCTCGAAGTGGGTCTGCCTACCCTATGCCTGATCCGGCGCAGCAGCCGGGGAAAATGAAAGTCTGTTGGAATGCGCTGCAATGTGCCGTTGCACAGCCGGTCGTTGCAGCCATCCGGCAGGGATCTGAAAAATGAAAAAAAAATTAGGTGACATACATAACAGGGGGGACACAACCAATTTTTATTGTTTACTGGGGTGGAATGCTGCCGGCGCTCTTGATGGTACAAGTATGATGGGGATAGTTTATGTGGAGCGCCGGCTTTTTTTATTCAGCTTATCACTATCGTGTTTTATATAGAACAGCATTGAACAATATTAGCAATCGTGGGGGCACAATCAAAGAGGGCTGACCATTTGGTCAGCCCTTCTTATTTTTAAAATCTGTAAGCTACATTCAAACGGAAGTTCCGCGGTGCTTCCGGTATCCAGAAGTAATATGGCGCACCATCATTCAGGATAGATCCTGAATACAGGTATTTGCTCAGCAGGTTGTTCACATTCAGGCTAACGCTGTAACGGGAACCCTGGTACGAAATGCTGCCATCCATCCGGAAATAATCTTTCAGCGGAGTTTCACCGGTAAAAGAGTACCATGCAAAACGGCCGCCCTGGTATTGCGCACCAATAGCAATACCCAAACCTTTCAGCTTGGTTTCTTCCAGGCGGTAAGAGAGCCAGCCGTTGGCAATGTTGCGCACAGTGCCGGGTGTGGCCTGGCCTATATTACCTTTATTGGTATCGTCGGTGATCTTTGAATCCGTGTAGGCGTAATTGAGGGTTACATCCAGGCCTTTTACAATGCGGCCGCGGATATCCAGCTCAATACCCTGTGTACGGGTTTGCCCCAGCTGGGTTGACCAGTTAATGTTATTCGGATCGCCGGTTACTGTATTGTTGCGGTAAATGCGGTAGGCGGAAAGGGTGCTGTTCCAGCGGCCGCCAAACCAGTCGCGCTTTAAACCTACTTCCACATTGTCGCCGGTAACCGGTACAAAAGAGCGGCTTTTGGCGCTGTCATAACCAGCTGTAGGTACAAAGGCCTGGTCGTATAATGCATATACGGAAGTATTGCGGTCCAGGCTTACGCTTAAGCCTATACGCGGTGTGAATTTTTTAGATTCCACTTCAGAACCGTCATTGTCTTTTGAATAAGTATAACGGCCGGCCAGTGTAAGGCGGATGCGGTCCTGCAGAAAACGCAGCTCATCCTGCACGTAAATGCCTTTGTAAGACTGCAGGGTGGTGAAAACAGAGGCATTAGGCCCGGTGCGCTGGCTTACAGGCACGCTGTGGTCAAACGGCGTGATCTCTGCAGTAGCGGCGTATTGCGGGTTGTAAATATTAAAAGTATTGGCAGCGTCAATGTATTTAAACTGGCCGTAGTCGGAATAGTTATTTTTTTCGCCAACATCTATACCGCCCAGCAGGCGATGGGTTACGCGGCCGGTATGGACTTCGCCGTTTACATAGATCTGTCCCAGCCTGTTCACGGCATCCACATCCCATATGCTCATAGCGCGGCGCATGTAACCGGCGGAATCCGGCTGTACGCCGGGCCATACTGAGCTGCCCCTTAGCTTGTAGTTCTCATACATGAGCTGTGCCGTTACGCTCCAGTCGTCATTGATCTGGTGGTGCAGGTTTAACAGCAGGCTGTGATCATTGGTTTTGGAAGGGGGCAGGGTAGGCGCGGTAGTGGTAAAGCTGCGCGGTACATCCGGGTCAGCATAACCTTTACGGGAAAACTGGTAGTTAGCGCCTATCATCTGTACTTTAGAATACTGGAAGGTGTACTCCGCGGTCAGGGAAGTACGGTCGTCCAGCTTATAGGTAAGCACCGGCACTACAGAGTAGCGCTCATTGTAGTCAATTTGCTGGAAAGAGTTTTTGGATTGTCCCATCAGGTTCAGGCGGTACAGCAGCTTGCCGTCTTTGCTCAGCTTACCATCCAGGTCCAGGGTGGCGCGGTACAGGTCGTAGCTGCCAAATGTAACGCCTACTTCGCCTTTGGTAATGCCCGTAGGTTTTTTAGTTACCACGTTATAAAAACCGCCGGGCTCCCCATTGGCCATCATAAAACCGGCAGGGCCTTTTACAAATTCAATCCGTTCTACCATGCTCATATCTTCGGTCATGGGGCCAAAGGGCATGGTTACGTTCATACCGTTGCGGAAGGCCGGGATGTTGGAGCCACGCATATATATGCGGGCGTAGTTATCCCAGTGTTCGCCACGGGTGGCGCCGCTCACGTTGCGCGTTACGCCTTCCAGCATATCGGTGATCTGCTGGTCGGCAATCAGCTTGCCGCTGATCACCTGTATATTCTGCGGTGTTTCCAGCAGCGAGGTTTTTAAACGCAGGGTATTGGATACTTCGCTGGGCTTATAATTGGTTTTTTGTCCTTCAATTACCACCTCTTTCAGCCTGGAGGCCGATTCTTCCAGTTTAATATCTTCTACGGTCACTATCTGACCGGCAATTACGGTTACGGTTTTTTCCTGTGTCAGCAGGCCCACGGCGCTGGTGCGTACGGTGTAAGTGCCTGGTTTCAGGCGGTCCAGCTGGTAAGCGCCGCTTTCAGTAGTAATAGTGCCTATTTTGGTGCCGGCAATGCCTACGGTTACAAATCCGGCGGGCTGCCCATCGGCAGTACGTACCTTTCCTTTAATGGTGCCGGTTTTTTCCTGTGCGGCCGCCAGCAGTGCGCATAATAAAAAGAGGGCTGATAATAAGTAATACTTCATTCTATTGTGAGATCGTTTCAAGGCGCAAAGGTCCGGTGGAATAAGAGGGGTAGGTAATCCGATCCGGAAAAAGATTTGCGCGATCCGGAAAAAATGGAGGAGCGGTAAAATATAATATATAAATATGGGGTAATTAACCAGTAATAAAACCTGTAGACGCTTTGTAGCCACCTCTTATAACCCGCTGTAGTACATCTGTAGTCGCCTGAAAATGCAGTGAACCCCACCAGCCACCTACTTTTGGGTAATGCCTTTCATCGCATAAAAAACTAAAGAATGATCAGAAAGATTAAGCAATTAGCAGCTTCATTACTATTATTATTAGCCACTACATCTATCCTTCCCGCACAATCCTCACCCTCCATACTCCTGGTATACGACGACTATTCCGGAACAAGAACAGGCCTTACCTACTGGAAGAACGGGGAGATCATCCAGCTCACGGATGGCAAAACAAATGCAGGCGCAACGGCCATTGCGCTCTCCGGCAATGATGTATATATCGCCGGTTACCAGGATAACGCTGCAGGAGAGCCGGTTGCCACCTATTGGAAAAATAAGGAAGCCATCACCCTCAGTGATGGAAAAACATATGCAAAAGCCGAAGGTATCAGTATTTCCGGCCAGGATGTGCATGTAATTGGAAATGATGGCCGCCTGGCTATGTACTGGAAAAATGGAAAAGGCGCCGCATTTGAGGAGGACACTAAATTAACTGCCATTGCTGTTAGCGGAAACGATGTTTACATAGCCGGTTACCAGCCAAATGAGCAGGGTGAGTATGTGGCTACCTGCTGGAAGAACGGGATCGCAAAAGCCCTGAGCGATGGTACAAAAAGTGCTGAAGCCCATGCTATTGCGATCTCCGGTAGCGACGTTTATGTGGCGGGTTTTGCACATAATTCAGCCGGGGAAGAAGTGGCCATGTATTGGAAGAACGGTGAGCCTGTTATGCTTGGAGGTGGCGCCAGGGCAGATGCGATTGCCGTATCCGGCAATGATGTATATGTGGCCGGGATCACCCGGAACCAGGCAGGCGCTAATATTGTTGTTTGCTGGAAAAATGGCACCGACGTGCGGCTAACCACTGGGGAGGAAGCTTCAGGCGCCGGGGTAAAGGCTATTACCGTATCCGGCAAAGACGTTTATCTGGCCGGCTACCTGGATGGCAAAGCCACTTATTGGAAAAATGAAAAAGCGGTGACGCTGAATGACATAACAGGAGGGATCAAGGGCATGGTGGTAAAATAAGGAATGCCATTTTGTTTTTCTGCAAACATTCATGATCTTTCGGATTAAGTTTAAAATGTAACCAGTTCATGAATGTTCAGCTTCTAAAGATCATTAACGGTCCTAAACCGCAAACAGCACTTTTACTCATCATCCAGGACGATGGCAGCCTCGATAACCCCGGGCAGCTGATCCTGGATGATTTTTCAGGACCAAAGCTGGAATCCAGAAAGATCTTTTCTAACGGCGACAGCATCTACGATATTTGGGTGTCGCCCAAGGGCGATATCTGGGCATGCAGCTCTTATGGAAATATCTACACCACAGCAGATGTAAAATTCCCGGAAAGTCCATTTAAATCACCCTACAACCTGGATGATAATATACATGCTACTGAGCTAAACTGGAAAATGTATTGTTTAGGTGCTGTTCAGAATGGAGTTTCAATCTGGTCACCGGATAGTGTTACCATTTTTGTTGGAACCTATTCAGGACATGTTTACCGCTGGGATGGACAAGCATGGACGCAACAGGAAACACCCGTCAGTCAAAACGGAGGGAAATATATTACACAATTTGCCGGCGCTGCTGCAAATGATGTTTACGCCATTGGCTCATACTCCCGGGAGCTGCTGCATTATGATGGAAAAACCTGGAGCCGCACTGCATATGATGAAAATAAACAGGGGCCTATGGCTGCTAAAGGGATTGCACGAACACCCGGTGGAGCTTATTACCTGGCCTGTGATGGCGGACGGGTTTGGAAAACCACGGATGGTCAGGATTTTGAGCTGGTTGCTGAAGACCCGGAACTGGAATTTTCAGGTTTAACCTATGCCCTTGATCAGATCATACTGGCGGCCGGCAAAAATGGCGTTTATGCGATTGAGGAAGGGAAGCTGGTGAACATCCGTAATACCTTTAGTGCGGAGATGGTTGCAGGCGGGGGCGGCCAGGCCGTTTTCATCCGCCCGGGCAAGGATGACGGAGAGAGGATCTCAGTGGCCTATGCAATATATAATACTTCAGAAGACAGGCCCTGGTCTGGATATACTTTTTACTTTGCCAAAGAGTAAACCAGGGCAAAACGCCCTGGTACTCTTTTTAGCGCATAACCTTAATCCCGTAATCTTCTAATCCATATTCATAAAGATCATATTCACTCCCGGATGGCTGTGCTTTTATATTGTACCATTTACCAGGATCCACCAAACCTGGGGCCGGCTTGTTGTAAAAGGGACCTAAAACATTTTTCAGACTGCCTGTTACCGTTACCTCGATCTTATTATTTCCTTTTTTTACAAATTCCCCGATGGGCAATGCATTCGGTTCGGCGGT
>NZ_DATCRF010000254.1:0-14255 GCF_036569125.1 Chitinophaga sp.
CGAAAGGGCATGGTGGGATGTTGTTTACTATGACCTGAGCATTCACCCGGACCTGGTAAATAAAACCATCTATGGTAAAAATATCATCAGCTACAAAGTTGTAAAGACCAATAAAAAAGAGCTGATGCAGATCGACCTACAGGATCCTTTACACATTGATAGCGTGATGCTGGATCAGGAGAAGCTAAGCTTTCAGCAGGATGGCAGTGCATGGTTTATAAAAGTACCCCTGCAAAAGGAAAATACCACACACAACATTGCTATTTACTATTCCGGAAAACCCGTGGAATCCGTTAAGCCGCCCTGGGATGGCGGTGTGGTTTGGGCAAAAGATAGTTTAGGCCGCCCCTGGATCTCTGTTGCCTGCCAGCTTACGGGCGCCAGTATCTGGTATCCCTGTAAAGTGCATCAGAGCGATGAGCCGGATAAAGGCGCTTCCATCACTATAATAACACCTGATTCACTCCCCGCAATTGGCAATGGCCGCTTGCAAAGAAAAACCAATAACCAGGATGGTACTTCCAGCTATACATGGGCTGTTGTAAATCCGATCAATAACTATGGCATCTCCTTTTACATTGGAAAATATGTAAAGGTAGCAGAGGTGTATAATGGTGAAAAAGGCCCCTTGGATATGGAGTATTGGGTGCTGGATTATAATCAGCAAAAAGTAAAGGATTATTTAAAAGCCGAGGTGAATAAAACCATGAAAAGCTTTGAACACTGGTTTGGGCCTTACCCTTTTTATGAAGATGGCTTTAAAATGGTGGAAGCGCCTTATATAGGAATGGAGCACCAGGGCGCAATAGCCTATGGGAACGGTTTCCGGTTGGGACGTATCAACTTCAAAAACTTAAATCCCTGGGATCGTAAAATGGACCGGCTGGTTGTTCATGAAATGGCGCATGAGTGGTTTGGAAATAATATCACAACAAAAGATTTTACCGACAGATGGGTGCATGAAGGTTTTGCCGGCTTTGCAGAGGAATTATATATAGAATACCAATATGGAAAACAGGCGGCTGAAGAGTTTTTTATTGCAAGGACTAATAAACGCATCGATAATGAAAAACCAGTAATACAGCGTTATGGGATCTTTGAAGATGCAGGCGGCGATATGTACCTGAAAGGCTGGGTAGTAGTGCATATGATCCGGGCAATGGTAAATGATGATACTAAGTTCCGGAGAATACTACGGGGGCTGAACAGCCACTTTTACCATAAAACGGTTACTTCAAAGCAGGTGGAAGATTACATCAGCAAAGCGATCCAAAAGGACCTTACTGTTTTCTTTGATCAATACCTCAGAAGAAGTGCCCTGCCGGTTTTGGAATATAAGCTGCAGAATGGTGTTTTGGCGTACCGGTTCTCTGATTGTATCAAAGGCTTTTCGATGCCCCTTAAAACTAATTTAAGCAATCACCAGTGGTTAACGCCTACAACAGAATGGAAAAGCATCCGCATGGTTAATGAGAAGGAATTAATTATTGATAAAGGCTTTTATCTTGATCTGAAACAGGTAAAATAAAGATGGCGCTCCACAACCGGAGCGCCATCATAGTTATCAGATCATTAAGCGCTTTTATAAATGCAGCAGCTTAATAGTTTTCACAAGCTCCTTACTGCCGGCATCCTGCACCTGCAGATAGTAAATGCCTTTTATGAGCTGGTTGCCGCTCAGCTCAATCACTTTTTTGCTTTGATTAAATGAACGGTCTGTAAGCATGGCCTTGCCCTGTGCATCAAACAGCTGCAGGATGTACGTTTTATTTGCATCCAAACCGGTAACCGTAAGCTGTTCGCTGAAGGGGTTAGGCCATACGCTCAGCGGGCCGGCTTCTTCTGTTATCCGGAGCTTATCACCGCCCACCATTAACGGCGCAAGGGCATTGGTAATGGTAAAGCTGCGCACTACACTGATACTATCCAGCTTATGCTTAAAGCTCACTTTCAGCTGATGGGTACCGGTGGTATACGATGATGGGGAAATAATAAAGGTATGATCCGGCCCTATAGGCAGCACCTGTTTATTATCCAGCAGCACCATTACATCCGTACGCGCCTGTGGAATGGGATAATTGGCTATAAGAATGGTGTCCGGAGCTGCGGCCCTGCTATAGCTGCTTTCCAGCGTTCTTAAAACAGGCGGCGTATTCAGCTGCGGATAAATGCGTAAAATTACAGGCGTGTCGTTTGGCGAATAGCCCGCCACCGTGTTAAAGCTCATCCATTGCAAGGTATCTACCCCTACTATATTGGGATTGGGCGTATAGATCATACGGTCTATTTGAGCCAGTGTCAGATCGCTGCTTTCCTGGTAAAATACCGCTCTGCCATCTACCGTAAGCTTACCCCAGGTGGGTAGTTTGGTGATCCTGATACCGTACAGCGGGTTGGAGGAGTTTTCCTTAAACTGGCTTGACCAGAAGCGGATGGGCACACCTGCCAGCGTATTACGTTCAAAGGGTTTTATAGTGCCGGGAGGCAGTGTTAAATTTAAATAAATATCAGCAGTCTCTGTCCAGTTTACCCCGTCAAAGGCCCGCCATTTAATGGTATCCCGGCGATTGGGCAAGCCGGGGGCGCTGTATTTAAGCGTATCCAGGTCGGCTCTTAGAATAATATTGTTATTACCCAGTATAGGCTGGTTGTTCTTATTCAGCAATACGCCTTTTGAGGGGCGTTTAACAATCTCTATGCGCTCCAGCTGACCAGGGCCGGAAACCGGGCCTACATAATGTTCCAGGAAATCGCTGGCGGGCATTGGATTACGCATATCGTAATACACCTGTTTGCTGAAAGACTTTAAATAATGGTGGGCAAGGGTATCTTTTATTACGGTATATAAGGTGTTGCCGATAGCAGCCAGCCAGGTAGTATCCTGGTAATACACCCAGGAGGTGGCGCCGGCTATTTTCCGGTTATAGCTTCCATCCTGGCTAACGAGGTAGGTGCCCTGGTTACCGCCTGATGTGGTTCTTACGGCAATATCGCCCCGCGCATTTATGGCAGCCATACGCGCATAACCAATATCCGTACGTGTTTTTATATTCAGCACGTCGCGGAAAGTACCCTGCCTGTCGCGGGTATACACTCTTCCCTCAGTATTATAGTAGTAAGGCCAGCCTAAATTTACGCCCCCTATATAACCGTTATTGATAATGGGCTTTGTTATGCTCATTGAAAATTCTGAAAAGCCGCCATAATCGCCCCCGGTTAGCAGCAGCGTTACGGAATCATGCTCGTATAAAAAAGCCTGGGTTTCATGCTGCTCCCGGTAATTCAGGAAGGTAACGCGTTCCCCATCTGTTTCCGGCTCATAAATGTATTCGGGTCCGTCCGGAAACTCGGAAGGTATCAGCTGATAGATCAATTTGTTTACGCCGTTCTTGTACGTATACAGGTATTGGCCGGTACTGTATACCACCATGCCATTAGCCGCCACGGTTGCAGCCTGTATGCTGCTGTCTGCTACAAGCGTTTGCTGGTTGGTGGCCAGGTTCCTTAATATCAGTTTCCCACCGGCGCCGAGCGCGGTTGACCATATGGCGTAATCGCCGGCCGTATGTACATTGTACATTTGGTCTGCCAGCTTGGTAAGCACGCCTTGTTTCCATTCGTATAGCGATACCAGGCCGCTATTTGGAGTACTGCCAAGGGTTTGTCCTGCAATGAGAGCGCCGTAAGGCGTAACCCAGGCATACACATGATCTGAAATGATCTCGGCAAAGCCATTAATATCGTATGGTTTGTTATACGGAATAACGGTAATGGCGCCGGTACTTACATCGCCCAGGTAGTAAATGAAATCACTTCCGGCATGCTTAAACGACAATACCTTACCATAGCCATAGTCCAGTATAACAGAGCTGTCCGGCCCCTTGTACGCGGTTTTCAGGTAAGGATTCTGGGCAACTGAAGCTGTACTCCATAGCAGGAATAACAGAAAAATGTAGATTTTTCGCATAAAGGAATTATTGAGGTTTTATTAAAGTTAATGACGCAGCAGGCCGCAAACATTCAAAATGCTGATCCGGTCACGGCCCCCCAAAGATTAAATAAGAAAACAGGAAAGCGTCAATCCTCCGCTAATGTGTGGTTAATACAACGGGCACAAGTTACGCAAAAAATTATTACCGTTCCTCCCTGCATCATAACGCAAAATTTACAATTAATTAATACGGATACCTGATTAAACAAATAGCACAGATAAAAGTCTTATTTGTGTGAAAAAAATTGTAATATGAATAGCGTTTACATCTATTATGATGGCCTTAACGGATAATCGTGCGTGCATACTTGTTTTACTGTTCCTGGTACTCTCGCAAACCGGTTTGCAGGCCCAGTCAGTGAATGTTTACGGCATGGTGCAGGATTCAGCCACTAAAATGCCAATGTCCAATGTAAAAGTAACTGCAGGGAATGGCCGCTACAGCACCCTTACGGATGCGGATGGCAAATATTCATTGCGTATAGGTGGTAACGTGAGCGTCCTGCAATTTTCAGTGGACGGTTTTTTTACACAGGTACGGCACTGCACACCTGCGTACCTGCAGGAAATAAATGTGCTGCTGGCCTCCCGCGACCGGCAGCTGGAAACAGTAATAGTGAACAGCAGGCGCAAACGTTATAGTAACAGGAATAACCCTGCAGTGGAATTGATAAAGCAGGTAGTGGCCCACCGTAATGAGAACGATATTGGCGCATATGCCACCGCCAGTTACCGCCAGTATGAAAAGCTGTGTATGTACCTGGATGGGTTCCCCCGCTGGCTATCGGATAAAGGCCCGTTAAAACGTTATCATTTCCTTTTTGAAAATAAAGATACCACCAAGGTAGCCGGCAAAGAGCTGGTGCCGGTTTATATTGAGGAAAATGTATCCCACAACTACTTTCAGCGTAGCCCGCAAAGGAAGAACCAGGTGATAGAAGGGCAGAAGAAAGTGGATTACGGTGATTTTATAGATACACACGGTGTAAGTGTTATCCTGAACCGGCTCTATGAAGATATTAATATATACGACCCCGTTATTGTGGCTTTCACCCGGCAGTTCATCAGCCCTATATCAGACGCAGGCCCCACCTTTTACAAGTATTTTATACAGGATACCGTTGTGGAAGATAATACGAAGCTGGTACGCCTTTCCTTAATGCCGCGGAATACGAACGGGCTGCTGTTCACCGGTACGCTGTACATTACACTGGATGGGCATTACACGGTAAGGAAGCTGAACCTGCATACCAATAAGGATATGAACCTGGGTCTGGTGCGCAATTTCTCCGTGATCCAGGATTTTGAGCAGGATAGTGTTACGCATAAATTTCACCTGTCTTACTCCGATGTGATCACAGACTTTGGGTTAACCAAAGGCACCTCCGGCCTGTTTGGCGAAAGGCTGGTGCTTTTCAGCAATTTCGTAAGCGGCCAGCCCATTGCAGACAGCCTTTTTAAAAAGGATTACACCATTGAATACAAGCCCCGTTCACAACCGGATAGTTTTTTCCTGGACTACCGGCTCAATAGCTTATCGTCAACAGAAGCGCGCACCTATAAGAACATTGATAGCCTGCTGCACATGCCCTCTTATAAGCTCACTACCGACATAATTAATATGAGCGCCACCGGTTATAAGTCCTTTGGCCCCATCAGCGCAGGACCTGTTTTCAGTTTCCTCAGCTATAACCCCGTGGAAGGCTGGAAACCCAGGCTGGGAGGGCGCACCACTCCCTATTTCAGCAAGCGGTATTACCTGGATGGTTACCTGGCATACGGTACAAAAGACCAGCAATTCAAGTATTTTGGCAGCGCCACCTATTCCTTTAACAACCGCTCTGTTTACAGGTATCCCATGCATTTTCTGCGGGTAGGCTACCGGCATGATACAAACATTCCCGGCACCGATGATGAATATGTGGAAAGCAATCTTTTGCTTTCCATTAATAGCGGGAATAATACCAAATACCTGTACAACAATATTTTCCGTGTGGATTATGTGTATGAATTTGGCAACCACCTGCTGGCGGGGCTGATGCTTAAGTATAAAAAACAGCGCCCTGCAGGAAGCCTTTTCTTTGCACAGGATACGGATACGCTTAGCTCCCTGCAAACGAATGAGCTTTCTGCTACCTTCCGCTGGGCGCCGCATGAGCAGTTCTACCAAAGCGATCTGGGCCGTTTTAGCGTTGCAAACCGTTATCCTATACTAACATTGAACTATACCCATGGCTTTAAAGCGCTGAGCGGTGAATATAATTATAACCGCTTTGACGTTAGCCTTTATAAGAGATGCTACTGGGCGCCCTTTGGGTATACGGATATAACGGGTTATGCCGGTTACATTGCAGGAGCATTACCCTGGCCTTTGCTGGAGGTGCACCAGGGTAACCAAACGCTGGGTTACAGCGAAAGCGGTTTTAATATGATGAACTACCTGGAGTTTGTAAGCGATCACTTTGCCGGTATTAGTATTGATCATTCTTTTAAAGGTTTCTTTTTTGACCGCATACCCTTAATAAAGAAATTAAAATGGCGGGAAGTAATATCCTGCCGCTTGCTGTATGGCGGCTTACGGGCCGGGAACCAGCCCGGCGCAAACGGCGCTTTAAAATTCCCGGTAAAGGATAATATAACGGCTACCTATACCCTGAACAACGGGCCGTATTTTGAGGCAGGCGCAGGCATTACCCGTATTTTCAAGATCCTGCGTATAGATGTGATCCGGCGTTTTTCCTACCTGGATCATCCCTCAATATCGCAATGGAGCGTACGGGGAGGAATAAACTTTGAGCTGTAAGGGGGATTGCACCAGCCGGCTTTCAAATACCAGGTAAAAAAACTTTTGGTGCAGGATCAGGATGTATCCGTATTTTATGACATCAATATGGGCGGGGTGGTGGTATGAATAATATTTTCCATTTTGTCCCCGTTCAGCATTACCGGTCGTCCCTGGGGTATAAACCAATAAAACTTACAAAAATGAAAGAGTTCTTATTTGTATTCAGAGCAGATTATAAAACCATGCCCCAGGCATCACCTGAACAAATGCAGGCCAATACGCAAAGGTGGATGAACTGGGTGGCAGGGATTGCCGCACAGGGTAAGCTGGTTGACCGGGGCAACCGGCTGGTAAGCACGGGCAATGTATTAAGAAGCGACGGTATTATCTCTGACGGGCCTTATACGGAGATCAAGGAATCCATCCTGGGGTACACCCTTGTAAAAGCATCCTCCCTGGCTGAAGCAACCGGGCTTGCAAAGGATTGCCCGATCTTATCATTCGGTGGAAATGTGGAGATCCGGGAAATTAATGCACTGTAATTCATTATTATAGCCCTTGCAAACTTGCAGGGGCTTTTTTATTTATGCAACAGGAAAACTTAATACCACACTTATTCAGAACAGAGTACAGCAAAATAGTGGCTGTGCTTTATCATTCGTTTAATTTAAAGCATCTTGAAACTGCTGAAGATATTGCGAGCGAAACCTTTCTGAAAGCCACTGAAGTATGGAGTATTAAAGGGATCCCCGAAAATCCGACTGCCTGGCTTTACACCGTGGCAAAGAACAAAACCAAAGACTATTTTAAGCACAATGCGGTTGTTGAAAAGCAGGTCAGGGAGGCCAAACAATTAAATGATATTGAAGCAGCGCAGGAGTTTGACTTCAGCGATCAAAATATAGCCGACAGCCAGCTGGCCATGATCTTTGCGGTTTGCAACCCCGGTAATTCAGCAGAAGCGCAGATCTGTCTGGCCCTTCAGATCCTTTGCGGGTTTAGTGTGGAAGAAATTGCAAATGCATTTTTAACAAAAACCGAAACCATTAAAAAGCGTTTGCAAAGGGCCAGGGCCAACCTTCGCAATGGTGATTTCCAGATCAAAATTTTGAGTGATGCGGAAATTAAGACCCGCCTGGAAAGTGTTTTAAAAACTTTATACCTGTTGTTTAATGAAGGATATTTTTCCCGGACCAATAACCAGTTGATCCGTAAGGACCTTTGTTCTGAAGCGGTGCGGTTAGCATATATCCTTACGGAGAACAGTCTTACCAACACGCCGGAGGCGAATGCATTGCTTTCCTTAATGTGTTTTCAAAGCTCACGCCTTGACGCAAGAATAAGCGACAAGGGGGAAGCCATTCTGCTGGAGGATCAGGACCGGAATTTGTGGGATCAGGAATTAATCGAAAAAGGAAATCATTATTTAGTCAATGCCTGCCAGGGCAATGAAATTTCAAAATATCACCTGGATGCAATGCTTGCATACTGGCATACTACCCCAACCGACGATAACAAGTGGCAGCATATTTTGCAGCTGTACAACCAGCTTATTATTATTGAATACTCGCCTGTAACGGCCTTGAACCGGGCGTTTGCGTTTGCAAAAGTATTTGGTCATGAAAAAGGCATCAAAGAAGCGGAGAAGCTACAGCTGGATGAACATGCCTATTATCATTCCCTGCTGGGATATTTGTATGCGGATGTAAACAGTGACAAAGCCATTCACCATTATGAAAAAGCGGTTGGGTTAACAAAGTCCAGGATGGAAAAACAAACCCTCTCAAAGGAAATAAAACGGCTGGTTGAAAAGAAGGCGGGTGGTTAGTGAAGATCAGTTAAGTCCGCTTTTAAAGCTGCAAAACAGGAAATTCTGAAGTTAGATTAGCTAAATAGTCATAATGATTTTTTAAGCTTTTTAGTATTTGCTCCTCATCATTATTCATGATCTTCGCTACATGCAGGAATGCTCTATTGTCAATCTTTTCTAATTTACAATCTGGATAATCGTTCAGAAGCCTTTCTTCATAAAAGCTCCAGTCTTTCAATTTCCAGGCTGTGATCACAACATTGAATATTCCCAGAGGATCGCCTTTAGTGGCTTCAAAATAGCTCTCAATACCGATTTGGGGTTTTGTGATGTTAAATTCGTTGAAACCCAGGCCCCAACCTTCCCAAGCCCACCACTTATTACTTTTCGTTAATTCGGCAATCTTTTCTTTTAGTTCTGCGATACGCTCCTTTTGTTGAGCCTTAGTTTTATTGTTGAATTGATTATATAAACTTATTAAGATGTCTATCCTGTCTGCATTGTCATAGAAATAGTTTGATAGATCTTCGTTCAAAATGGTATTGTCTGTCATGTTTTCAAGTGTTTCAAAGAAGTCATTTAAATGATGCAGGTATTTTTGATTACAACCTTCTATGAAAGAAGGAAGGTTTTGTTTTATCTGATTGAAATAGTCCTTATAGGAAAAATTGATGAAGCCGTTGGCTTCAATCAAAGCTAAATCATCTTTGGCTGACAACTTCCGTAATGAAAGCACCACACGATAAATGTTGTCATTTCCATATAATCCAATTCTTTTTTTGTAAGTTTCTAAAGGATTGTAAAGACCTGCTGTGATTTTGTTTTCAATCCCTATAACAAATGTGCTGGAATAAACAAGGATATCTAATCTTTTTCCGTCAGCATTTTCTTCACTTATGACATGGATCTTGTCGTTTTGTAGGTAGAATTTTTTGTCTGGTGCAAGAAGCTGGAGTAGTGAACGAAGAAATAATTCTCTCAACTGATGTTCTTTATCAGGCGCTAAATAGAAGCATAACAGCCTGCTGCAGATTTCTTCAAACCGCCTTCGCGGGTATTTACAAAGCTCAAGATAAGTCGGTTGCTTTACCGTTTTAGGCAGTGCATCAAAGTCGGTTAGAAGTCGGTTAATCTCTTTTACTTCCATTACTTACAGTCTTAAACCCACCAGGGCGTTTGGTTATAGTATTCATCTAAATCATCAAAATCTCCTGCCTCCGAACATGCAAGAATATATTCTAATGCCTTTTTTGCTTCATTGTCAGTTTGTGTTCTTAAAAAAGTAATCGTTTTGTCCACGCCTGCGAAGGGAATTAGCTGGATGTCTACACCACAGTAAGTGTCAAAGTCGACTCGTTTTGCTTTCCACACTTTTAAGCAATCCTCCACTTGTCCATGCATTCCAATTATAAAACTGGCAAGCATCAAATCGTCAATGGAAATCTCATGCCTAGGTTCTCTACGTAGTTCAATAAGCTTATCCAGCAAGGTAAGCGAAAAATTTCTGTCATGATGACTTCTGAAAAAACTTATCAGTCCTGCCCGTAGAGTATTGTCCGTCTGTATTGCTATAATATCCTTGTCGGAAAAGGTGAGGCTTTTCTTGAAATTGTTGATTAGTGTTTCTGCGTCCATTTCAGTTTTACGAAAGAGAGGATTTAAAAAAAAAATGACTATAGGAGAACGCATTGGAGAAGTAACAGCATTTTATGCCATTTCTGCTTCTCACTTACATTATGTGTAAATTTATGTCTTTTCGCTGAAATCCATTTCACAGGGTCCGGCTGCATCCAATAATTGAGAATCCGGCATTGCTACAATAAAAATTTGTTTCTCTGATTTCTCTCTGATTCGTTTCATATTATTCTTATAATCCTGTTCAGCTCTTCATGTTTATCCCATTCCTTACTGCATACTCCCGCGCCGCAGTTTCCCTATGGCTCCTGGTGTTCCCATACTTTTCATAGAATACTTCAAGAACCGCTGCAGATGCCTGTTCCGGCGTTCCGCTGTGAAATCTTGGTTCCGGCGCATACTCTATTTGCAGCTGGATGCGCTCAGCTACCTGGGTGCCGCATAAAATGGCGGCAACTTCCAGTGCGCCGTCTATCCCGGCTGTTACCCCGGCACAGGAGATCAGGTTCTTATCCTGTACCACCCGCTGCTTAACCGGAATGGCCCCGTAGTATGGCAAAAGTTCCCATGCAGCCCAATAAGTGGTGGCTTTCATGCCGCTCAATATTCCTGCGGCACCGCAAAGCAATGCGCCTGTGCAAACACTGAATACATACCGGCCTGAATTAAACTGGTTCCTGATAAAGCCCAGGATCTCCTCATCCTTCCTGGCGTCATATTCACCCAATCCGCCCGGAACATGCAGCAGGTCTAATGCCGGTGCATCTGCAATCGCCATCTCAGGCGTAATAATAAGCCCGTTCACGTCGCGCACCGGTTGAGTGGTTTTACCGATCACATGGATCACAGCATTGGGTAACCGGGACAATACTTCAAAAGGCCCGGTGAAATCTATCTGATCTACCTTTTCAAACACCAGGCAGCCAATGATGATGGGCTTGTTTGCTTCAGGATGCTCATCCTGTGTTGATTTTTCCTTTTCCATAAACTGTGTATAACGTTATGAATACAATAATTTCCCTGCCGGCAAGTTTAGTTTTTTTTATACTTTTTATATTTTACCGGTGAGTAAATTACAAAGGACTTATTTATGATGAGTAAAAAGATTGTAGCGCTGTTCATTTTAACAATTGCATCTCAAATTTCATATTCCCAGGGACCGAAATATATTTATAGGAATGCAAAAGATAGCCTCCGGAACTTTTACGTGGTAAGGCAACCTGCTGACAGTATAAAAGGTGCTATCGTCCTGGTAAGTATAGGATTGTCAGATAGCGCTAAGAAGGCCGCTTATGCAAAAGGGATCTTGTTAATGACTGCGGTGCCCACAGATAATTATCTTGATTTTCTTACCGGCAACCTGGTGCCGGAGCGGCTGGATTCAATGATCAGCGAAGCAATACTAAAGTATAAGATCCCCCGGAGGAAAATAGTGATTGGCGGAATGTCTGCTGCCGGAACAGCGGCAGTCAGGTTCGCGGAATACTGTTCGCAGGGAAAAAGTGCTTTCGGTATAAGGCCATTGGCTGTATTTGCGGCAGATCCTCCATTAGACTATGAACGGCTTTATAATGAATCAGAAAATGCTGTTCTAAGGAACTATAGCTCTGATGCCGTCACGGAGGGTAAACAGCTGATGTCTTTCTTTAAAGACAAACTGAAAGGAACTCCAGGCGATAACAGGCCCGCGTATCAGCAGGCATCGCCTTTCAGCCATACCGTGAAACAGGGCGGAAATGCATCTGTTCTCACGGATATGCATGTAAGAATGTATACAGAGCCGGATATAAACTGGTGGATCAATAACAGAAGAAAAGATTTTTATGATTTAAATGTTTTGGATATAGCTGCTTTTATTAATCAGTTAAAATTACTCGGTAACAATAAAGCAGAATTAATTGCGACAAGTAACAAAGGATACAGCAAAGATGGAAGCAGGCATCCTCATTCCTGGAGTATTGTTGATGAAGCAGATCTGCTGAACTGGTGCATCCAGATATTTGAAAATCATTGATCTTATTCATGTCAACTTAATCATTATACGCCCTTGCTTCCAGCCTGTAGCCATTCTTCAATAATGCCTTATCCACTTCCACCTGCACCTGTTGTTGCTCTCCCTGCATCAGGTTAAAATAGGAATCGCTGATCAAGGCAGGTAGTATCTGTTTATTGTTATTGTCCAGCAGCTGCACGCGCACGCCCACAGCAGCGGATTGTTTAGATTGGTTAGTAACCGTGAACGTAAGATACTTGCCAGATGGTACCGGCGTGCTTACAGACACCGCCGCCCGTGGCAATGTATTCAACGCAGTATAATTCAAATATTCTTTCCCCAGCAGGTAAGTATTTGCGGATAGCAATACGCCTTTATCATCATATAATTTCAACCGCAGGAAATATACGGCAGATAGGCCGGTTGTATCATCCGGCATAGTAAAGGCATCGCTTAAAGAAGTTGCATTTACCTGTAACGTTGTTTTTTTCGCATATCCAATAACCGGCTTACCATCTGCATTATAAACACTTGCTTCTGCAGTCAGCTTATGCAATGCATGTGGTGTGTTATTGATCACCTTTACCATTCGCGTGGCCGGGTTCCATTGAATATGCACCGGCTCGCAGGCCGATCTGGCCCCAAAATAAGCGCCCGTCAGATCGTAATAGTAATCATAGGTTTGCCAGATCATGGAAGGGTAGGCCGACTGGCTCATCCAGATCAGCAAACCGGATGCATCATTCCACATATGATCATTCCATGCCTCAAACATGGCTCTCATGGTTTCAAGGTTCAGCAGCTGCGCCTTTTTACAAAAATCTTCCAGGGTAGCAGCCCTACCATAGCTTTTATTAATATCGTTGATATACTTTACCGGGTCGGCTCCACCGCCCAACGCGCCATCTGTACTAAAGAAATGCCTGGCCCACATGTTATCCTTGCTGTTAACGGCCTCCGGGGCAGGAGGGATCCAAAATTCCTGTGGCATGAATTTTTTAAAGCTCTCCGGGTTCACAAAAGTGGCCATGCCCAATTCACTGCGCATGCCCCAGCTATTGCGGGAAAAGAGATAGCCATTATGCGGGTCGGTGAAGTAGGTCTTTGGATCAACGTTAGCCCAGATGCCGCTGCCGGAAAGGTTTTTACTGCCTCCCTGTATGGAGAAGTTAGGGTTGGCAACACCCGCATTTGAACGGGGCAAATATAACCTGCTCTCCCCGTCATATTGTTGAATGGCAGCAGTAATAACATTGCTGATAGCGCCATGCGCATCACCGCCGGGCACCCCTTCATTGGCGCCGCACCATATTACAACAGCAGGATGGTTCCTGAACTTTTTGAGCTTTTCTATAACATTATCCCTGAACATCTCCAGGCTGTCAATACCGCCCATGTTATTCAGCCAGAAATCGTCCCAAACCATAATGCCGTATTTATCACAGTAGTCGTAAAAAGCATTATCCGTTACTTCCCCTGTCCAGTTGCGGATCATATTAAAGTGCATGGCCTGGTGCAGGCGTATGCGGGTATCATAGTCGCTGCCCCTTGCTTTCAGCATATAGTCCGACATGCCCCAGTTGCCGCCTTTTACCAGCACCGGTACATCGTTCACGTATAAACGCATAGGCCCGTTCAGGGAAGTAGTGTCGCTGGAAATTTTGCGGATGCCAAAAGCCTGTGTTGTTTTATCTGTGACGCTGCTGCCGGTTTCAAATAACAGCCTGCAGGAATAAAGGAACGGATCGCCATATCCATTGGGCCACCAGAGATGGGGATGCCGGATTGTTTGAGCGGGCAGGCTGCATTCCTGGCTGCTTCCGGGCGCCAGGGTGATGGCTTTGCTGCTGATGGTAATATTCCCTGGTGTGATCACCGCTTTCAGTGTGCCGGTAATGGCAGCAGGGGAGGCGTTCGTAAGCCGGGCAGATACCGTGATAGCTGCCGCACTGGTATCCGGCATATGGGTACGGATCCAGGGATCAGCAATGCTCACAGGGCCTGTAACGGTAATGGCTACTGTATCGGTGATACCGCTGTT
>NZ_DATCRF010000255.1:0-4644 GCF_036569125.1 Chitinophaga sp.
GGTTTGCCGTTAGTTTTTTCAGTGAAACAATAGGTGTATTACCTACCTGGTCAAGAATTGAATGCATCAGTTACGTTGATTTACGATCTTAGGTTTACACGGCTTCCACCACATTCATGCTGCCATCTGCCTTGTAATAAATACGGGAAAAAGGCGCAACACTTTTGATCAGCCACACATTACCGCCAATTACGCTGTGGTGGCCAATAGTGGTATCACCGCCTAAAATGGTGGCGCCGGCATAGATCACTACATGCTCCTCAATGGTAGGATGGCGCTTGCTTTTAGCCATGCTCTTATCAATGCTCAAAGCACCCAGGGTAACGCCCTGGTACAGCTTTACATGCGCTCCTATCACAGAGGTTTCACCGATCACAATACCGGTGCCATGGTCTATGCAAAAGTAGGGCGCTATAATAGCAGCCGGGTGAATGTCGATACCGGTGCGGGCATGCGCCAGCTCCGTGATCATGCGTGGCAGTAAGGGTATGTTAAGCTGCTGCAGCGCGTGTGCAATACGGTAAAAGGCAATGGCATAAAAACCGGGATAGGCCCTTATTACTTCGTATAAACAGGTAGCTGCCGGGTCGCCCTGGTAAATAGCGGTGGCGTCTTTGGTAAGATCATCATAAATAGACGGTACCTGGGCCATGAAATGCTGGCTCAGTTGTGCAGCCGTATCGGGTAGCTGAGGCTGCATGGTATGCAAGAGCTGCTGCAGCTGCTGTTCCAGCTTTTGTGCATAGGGGGCCAGGTCCGCCGCTGCCATCACTTTACCCGTATGTTCGGGAAATAGCCAGTTTACCAGGTCGTTGGCAAAATCGCTGACCGCTGTAGTACAAGGGTAAGGATTGGCTGCCGCCCACTGGTGCCTGCGCTTTAACTCCTCCAATAATTTTTCCATATGCGGCTTAGAATTACAGGATACAATGTTTAGTTGTTTAAAAGTACATATAAAGCTGCTATTTTAATGTGCAAATGTGCAGATATGCAAATGTGCAGATATCTAATGCCATGTTATTGCATTCAAACAATAAAAACCAGCACATTAGCCTATTAGCACAGCTATTTTAATGTGCAAATGTGCAGATATGCAAATGTGCAGATATCTAATGCCATAATTATTGCATTCAAACAATAAAAACCAGCACATTAGCATATTAGCACATTAGCACATTTCTACAGCATCCACGTAGTATCTGCCATCTGCACATTTGCATATCTGCATATTTGCACATCTGCACATCGGCCCATTGATTTCATTATCTTTGCTCCCTCACAAAACACCAATATGGCGAACATCCTGATTATTGATGACGAAAAAAGCATCCGTAAAACATTGTCTGAGATCCTGACCTACGAAGGATACAAGCTCGATGAAGCGGCAGATGGGGCAGAAGGTTTTAAGATGTTCAGGGAAAAGCAGTATGATGCTGTGTTGTGCGACATCAAAATGCCCAAGATGGATGGCCTGGAATTCCTGGAAAAAGCCAAGGAAGCCAATCCTGATATTCCCATCATAATGGTATCCGGCCACGGTAATATTGATACGGCCGTAGAAGCGGTTAAAAAAGGTGCGTTTGATTATATTCCCAAACCGCCGGATCTGAACCGCCTGCTGATCACCCTGCGCAACGCTATGGATAAAACCACGCTGGTGGCAGAAACCAAGCGCCTGCGCCGCAAGGTGAACAAAACCCAGGAAATGATCGGCGGTTCTGCGCCTATCCTGAAAATAAAAGAAACCATCGAAAAAGTGGCTCCCACCGATGCCCGGGTGCTGGTAACCGGCGAGAACGGGGTAGGAAAGGAGCTGGTAGCCCGCTGGATCCATGAGCGCAGCAGCCGTGCCACCGGGCCTATGATAGAAGTGAACTGCGCCGCCATTCCCAGTGAACTGATTGAGAGCGAGCTGTTTGGCCATGAAAAAGGCTCCTTCACCTCTGCGGTGAAACAACGCATCGGTAAGTTTGAGCAGGCCAACGGCGGCACCCTGTTCCTGGACGAAATAGGCGATATGAGCCTGAGCGCCCAGGCCAAAGTGCTGCGGGCCCTCCAGGAAGGGAAGATCACCCGTGTAGGGGGCGACAAGGAAATTAATGTGGATGTACGCGTAATAGCCGCTACCAATAAAGATCTGCTGAAAGAGGTGGAGGACAAGAACTTCCGCCTGGATCTGTACCACCGCCTGAGCGTGATCCTGATCCACGTACCATCCCTGAATGAACGCCGGGATGATGTGCCCCTGCTGGTAGATCATTTCCTGGACAACGTTTGCCAGGAATACGGCATTGCCAAAAAGCAGATCGATGCGCCGGCCCTCAAGGCCCTGCAGCAGCACGACTGGTCAGGCAATATCCGTGAGCTGCGTAACGTGGTGGAAAGACTGGTCATCCTCTCCGGCAAAACCATCACCGCAGATAATGTAGAAGATTATGTAGTACCTTCCCGCGAGAAAAAGAAAGCGAATATCTAGTTGGCAGTCTTCAGTTGGCAGTGGGCAGTCGCCCACAGACTGCTAACTGCCAACTACCAACTGTCATATGAAGAAGCAGTTATACCTGATCAGCGGCATGGGGGCAGATGAACGGATGTTCCGTTACCTGCAGTTTCCGCCGGAGTACGAGGTGCACTACCTGCCCTGGCTAAAGCCACAGCCCAATGAGCCCTTTACGGAATACGCAGCCCGCATGGCCGCCGGCATTACTGCAGAAGGCCCCATAACCTTGCTGGGACTTTCCTTCGGGGGGATGATAAGCCTGGAAATAGCCCGTCAGCGCCCGGTTGAAAAGGTTATCCTGATCAGCACCATCAAAAATACCCGGGAACGCCCCGCCTATTTTAACCTGGTAAGAAGGTTCGGATTATACCGCCTTACCAACCGCTGGCTCTTCAAACAGCGCACTTTTGTGGTAAAACTTTACATGACGGCCAAAACACCGGAGGAGGACGCCCTGCTGAAGGATTACCTGCATAACAGCGATTTTGACTTCATGTACTGGGCCATCCGCACGGTTATTTTATGGGAGAATGAGGAGATGCATGCCCCTGTAGTGCACATCCACGGCAGCAGGGACCATACTTTCCCGCTAAAGTATGTGAAGCCGGATTATACCATAAACGGAGGGGGGCATTTCATGATTATGAACCAGGCGGATGAGATTAACCGTATATTGAGCCGGGAACTTTAAGAAAACTTTTGCAAGGAAAATTAGCTGACTGACAACAGAATATTATATTTGTTCTTTTAAGATATTTAAATACACACAAATTCAACTGAATGAACCTGGCATTTTGGAGGCGCAATGACGGCCAGCCTAAGAAAAGAAAGTCTGCCGTGCGTGAATGGCTGGATGCAGCCATCTTCGCTATCATAGCAGCTACGCTGATCCGCACTTTTATTTTCGAGGCCTATACGATCCCTACTCCCTCTATGGAAAAAACATTGCTGGTGAACGATTTCCTGTTCGTTAGCAAGATCAGTTACGGTCCGCGCATTCCCAATACTCCGCTGGCAGTTCCTTTTACCCATCATACTTTACCCGGCACCAAATACAGCAAAGCTTATTCGGAAGCCGTGCACTGGCCTTACAAACGCCTGCCCGGTTTTACCCGTGTAAAGCGGAATGATGTAGTGGTGTTCAACTTTCCCGAAGGCGATACCGTGGCCCTGGAACAGCAGGACCAAAGCTACTACGGGCTGGTACGCAGCCTGGGCCGCGATGCAGTATGGGAATCTTACCATGTTACCTCCCGCCCGGTTGATAAACGGGAAAACTATATTAAACGCTGCGTAGCCGAATCAGGCGATACGCTGACCATAAAAGACGGTGTAGTGTTTGTGAACGGCCGTCAGGCGCCCATTCCGCAGGAAAGTGAAAGAAGGTATACCGTGCAAACCAATGGCGATCCCCTGAACCCGGACCGCCTGGATGAGCTGGACATTACGCCTAACCCGGATGCCACTTTATCAGCCGGCATCTTCCTGTACAATCTTACCCCGGGTAATGTAACCGCGTTAAAGAACTTCCCGGTAGTAAAAAGCATTAAACCTTACTTCAGCGGGGAACAATCCGTATTCCCATACGACACCGCCCACTATCACTGGACAGAAGAGAACTTTGGCCCCCTGTACATTCCTAAAAAGGGCGCCACTGTTAAGCTGGACAGCACCAACATTGCCATTTACGACCGCGTGATCCGTGTGTACGAAGGCAATACGCTGGAAGCTAAGAACGGGCAGTTCTACATCAACAACAAACCCACTGACTCCTACACTTTTAAAATGAACTATTACTGGATGATGGGAGATAACCGTAACAACTCCCTGGATTCCCGTTACTGGGGCTTTGTGCCGGAAGATCATGTGGTGGGTAAAGCCTGGCTTATCTGGATGAGCTATGGTCATGGCAGCATCCGCTGGAGCCGTTTATTCAGAACGATCAAATAGCAATAAGCGATTTTTGTATAGTCCTGCATCCTTCAGGGTGCAGGACTTTTTTATTAATATCAATACCTTCGCACAACCCTATTAATTATTAATTCTTAATTGTTAATTAAAATGAAACTGCTGCAATCATTTGAGTACGAGCGCTACGACGATATTTCCCAGCTGGAAGAAAAAGATGCCGCTCTGCTGCAGGC
>NZ_DATCRF010000256.1:0-13383 GCF_036569125.1 Chitinophaga sp.
GTAATGCCCTGTTCAATATACCAGGTAATACGTTCCAGCGTGGCCGGTGCAATACCGGAGTAACCCTGTGCCAGCGCATGCACTTTGGTGATGAGCATCAGGCGGGCTATCTCGCCGGGGATACTATCCCCCACGCCTACACTATGGCTTTGCAGAATGTTGTATTGCAAAATGCGGGTATCCTCTTCGGAGATCTTGGTATCGCACAAAGGCCCAAAGCCGGTGTTAATGCCGTATACAATGGAGTGCTGCGCTACAATGGTTTGTACATGCTCATAGCTGGCTTTTACTTTGGCCATTACCTGCGGGGTAAGGATACCCGGTATGCGGCCGGCAGCTATGTCCAGCGCGCGGCCTGCCGTTAGCTGGTCTATACCGTATCTGAAAGCTTCGCTCATAGTTTGGTGTATGTTATTGTTGTATGGGATGGGTTTGCGCCAGTTCAGTTGTAATGCGGGCCGACAAAGGCACCTGCTGCACCGCCTGTTCTACCTGCGCAATGGCGTCCAGGATCTGCCGGCTTTGTTTATGCGAAGCCGTTAGCTGTGTCATGGCGCCGGTAATGGCCGTCCAGATGGGTTGTACCTGTTGCAGCAGCTCCTCTCCTTTTTTAGTAAGCATTACCAGCTGCCGCCGCCCGTCGTCCGGACAGGGAGCGGTTTTTACCAGTCCCTTTTTTCGCAGGCTGGTGATCATCTGGCTTACGGCGGAGTGGGATATTTCCAGTGTATCTGCAATGTCTATCAGGGGAATGGGCTGTTGCTTGGAGAGTACATAGAACACGGGGAACCAGCTGGCATCAAAGGGTATACCTGCCTGCTCGTATACCTTGTTCACCTCCATCAGGAAGTACTCGCTAAGCCGCCGTAAACGGCTGCCAAATACCAGGAAACCAAGAGAAGGATAGAAGGACATGCGGTTAGCTTTTAGCGGTTAGCTTTTAGCGGTTAGCTTTTAGCGGTTAGCATTTAGCTTTTAGCGTTGTGCGTTAAGCATTCAGCATGCTGCATTAAGCTTTGTGCTTTATGCTTTCAGCTCTTCACAAATTATATAAGCACTTATACATTTACTCACAAATTTAGGGAAATTATCTTTCCGGCAAATTTTAATTCCGGCAGGCAGATAACTCCCCTTATAATTTTATGAAGGCCCTGTATTACTGGCGCTTCACATCAAACCATACCGGTGAAGTATTGTCTACTTCGCCATTATAGTTAATGCTTAGCTCCTCGCCTTTCTTGATCTCCCGGCGGGTAATGATGCTCATGGTTTCCGCATCAAAGTCCATCTCGTACTCACAGTTGGGATCATAAGAGTGATTGTAGATAGAGCAAAAGCCTAAAGCCACACAGGAGCGGGTTTCCCGAACTCCCCATAAAAAAAGATAGTTGTGTAGTTTGGTTTTGTCTGCCTTTGCCGTATCATCATAAGATAGTACGATCACGGGCGATGTTTCGATCCTGGTGCCGGCGGGTATCCTTTCTTTCGTAAAAACACCCCGGCCCTTTTTCTTTGTTTTTTCAATGTATAAATACGGCTTGATCATAGCGCTCGCTCTGTATTCTTGTATATGTTAAGAAGCGTAAAGTAAAGGTAAAGCAACAAGTTATCAAAATCAGGCGTAAAAATTTTAGGTTTGCGGCCGGAAAAGGATATTTTACCGTGTAAATAATAGTATAATGATCAATTATAATCCCAAGGAGTGGTTCACTTTTATCTTCCGTATACACCGGGCCGATACCGTACGTAAGCTGGCGCCCATGTTCCTGGGCCTTAGCGTTTATGCCGGTATCATAGGCATCCTGGAGCTGGAGGTATTTAACCTGCGCAGGTACACTGAGCTGCAGCAGCTCACCATTGTACACAGCCTGCTGGGTTTTGTGATCTCCCTGTTGCTGGTGTTCCGTACCAATACGGCGTATGACCGTTGGTGGGAGGGCCGTAAGCAATGGGGCGCTTTGGTGAATAACAGCCGTAACCTGGCTTTAAAGCTGCAGGCCATTTTACCGGTGGGCGATGATGCCACCCGGGCCTATTTCCGCAACATGATCCCGAACTATGCCTTTTGCCTTAAAAATCATTTAAGGAATAGTTTTGAACCGCAGGAGCTGGAAGCAGTGCCCGGCTTTACACCGCAGCCCGGGCAGCATGTGCCCAACCAGGTTGCCGCTCAGATGTTAGGCCGCATACATGAGCTGTACCGGCAGCAGCAGCTTAGCGGCGATCAGCTGATCACCATTAACCAGGAGCTGCAATCTTTCACAGACATCTGCGGCGCCTGCGAACGCATAAAGAATACGCCTATCCCGTTTTCTTACAGCGTGTTCCTGAAAAAGTTCATTTTCTTTTATGTAATGACGCTGCCCATTAGCTATGTGTTCAGCGTAGGGTACCTGATCATACCCATGGTGGTGTTTATCTTTTATGTACTGGCCAGTATGGAGCTGATAGCGGAAGAGATCGAAGACCCCTTTGGTAAAGATGCCAATGACCTGCCTACGGATACGATCTGTGAAAACATCCGTAAGCACGTGGCAGAACTTATATAAAGGCCCGCTACAACTAACCACTTTTTTTTATTTATTTTCGTTCCGATAGTTGATGGTCTATGGAAAATGAAGCCTTACTGGAAAAATTCAGCATGCTGGCAGATGAGCAGAATCACCCGGAACTTCGTGTGTACCTGGATGATCAGCTTATTACAGATATAGCAGAGCTCATTTATGAGCGTCCTGAACAGGCTGACCTGATCTTTGACCACCTCTCTATAACCCGCTCAGCCGCCGCTTTCAGGATCTTAGACTTTCCCCTGCAGGAAGAAGTGATCCGCAACCAGCCTGCAGCTAAAGTAGCGGAGCTGCTGAACGAGCTGCCGGCCGATGACCGCGCCGCCTTCCTGGGTGAGCTGCCCAGCGAGGCCGTGAAAGAGCTGATCAAGCTGCTCACGCCCGAAGAGCGTAAGATCACCCTATCCCTGTTAGGCTACCCCGAAACCAGTGTAGGCCGTATCATGACGCCGGACTACATTGCCGTGCTGGAAGAGTGGAGCGTAAAGCAGGTGCTGGACTACATCCGCGAGCATGGCAAGGATAGCGAAACCATTGACGTGATCTATGTGGTGGATGATAAAGGCAAGCTGATGGACGACTTCCGGATCAGGGAGTTCCTGCTGGTATCGCCGGATACACAGGTGCATACGCTGATGGATGACCGCTTTGTAGCCCTGCATGCCAATGATGACCAGGAAGAAGCCATCCAGACCTTCCGCGTGGAAAACCGTGTGGCCCTGCCGGTTATTGACGACCAGGGCATACTGTTAGGCATCGTTACCATTGACGATATGCTGTGGATAGCCAATGAAGAACATACTGAAGATATTCAAAAGATAGGTGGTACCGAAGCCCTGGACGAGCCCTACCTGGATATGCCGCTGCTAAAGCTGGTGAAAAAACGCGTAGGCTGGCTGGTAGTGCTGTTCATTGGTGAAATGCTTACGGCTACGGCTATGGGATTTTTTGAGGATGAAATTGCCAAAGCCGTAGTGCTGGCCCTGTTTGTACCGCTTATTATTTCCAGTGGAGGTAACAGCGGCTCGCAGGCCTCTACCCTTATTATACAGGCCATGGCCCTGGGCGAGATCTCTATTGCCGACTGGTGGCGGGTAATGCGCCGCGAGATCATCTCCGGCCTGATGCTGGGCAGCATCCTGGGTTTGATCGGCTTTATGCGCATCCTGTTATGGAACTCCCTGTTCCATACCTATGGGGAACATACTTTTCTTATTGGCACTACCGTGGGTTTTTCCCTGGTAGGTGTAGTATTATGGGGTACGCTCTCCGGCTCCATGTTACCTTTATTACTTAAAAAGCTGGGCGCTGACCCGGCTACTTCTTCCGCACCCTTTGTAGCCACCCTGGTAGATGTAACGGGATTGCTGATCTATTTCAGTGTGGCGTATGCGCTGATGCAGGGGATCCTGCTATAATTAATAATTAAGAATGAATAATTAATAATCAAGAGCACAGTTATAACGCGTGAAACCACTCCTGCAATTATTCATTATTGCATTATTCAGGTTCTGGTATTACCCGTAAAACGGCCTTATGATTATTAATTATTAATCATTAATTATTAATTATACTGCTGCCGCAGCAGGCGTACAGAATCGCGGTGCTTATATACAATGAACAAATTCCCAAACTCATTGTCCCCAATGGAATCCAGCGGGGTCCTGGCTTTCAGCGCATGCAGCATAGGCAGCAAAGTATTGCTGTGGCCTACGATCAGCACACGCTTGCCCCAGTCCTGGTGGCGGGTGATCTCATAAATGAGTGATTCCCCCGAGCTATCCGGTTTATAGAACACCGTATCCAGGTGCAGCTGCGATACCAGCGGGTCAGCGGTTTGCACGGTTCTTTTATAGGGTGTAAAGTAGATCTTCTGTAAGCCGGAATCCTTTAACAGCTCCAGGAGCTTCCGGGCCCGCTCCTCCCCTTCCGGCGTAAGGGTGGAATCTACCCCCGGATTTTTTTCCGCATGCCGTACCAGGAAAAAAGTACCGGTTAAAAAGGTGCTATCCTCTTTAACGGGCTCAGGCTGCTTTACAGGAGCGGTTTGGCAGGCTGCTGCCAGCAGGAACAGTAAGTATAGATAGTATCTCATCTGATTGGTTTTAAATCACCCGGCACATTAACCAGTGATCAATGTACCGGCCTCATAGGATTATTTTTCCCCTTTTTATACTTTTAGCAAAATAAAACTCTGCTATGAGAAAATGGATGATCCCGGCCATTATTTTATTGAGCTTTGAAAATACCTATGCCCAACAGGCGCCTGCCCTTACCGTGAATATGATCATGCGCGACCCGAAATGGATCGGCACCTCCCCTGATAATGTGTTCTGGGGCGCTGATAATAAAACCATCTATTTCACCTGGAACCCGGAAAAAGCCCTGTCAGATTCCCTGTACATGGCTACGGTAGATAATACTACCCCGCTTAAAACCCCGGCCCGCAACAGGGCTTTGCTCTTGGCACAATCCGGCGGTACCTATAACCGGGATAGGTCTTTAATGGTATATAGCTACAACGGCGACATTTACCTGCTGGAAGTAAGAACCGGCAACATACGCCGTATTACCAGCACCAATGTGTATGAAAGCAACCCGCTGTTCAGCTTTGCAGAAAAGAAGATCGTGTACCAGCAGGAACAGAACCTGTTTGCCTGGGATCTCAGCTGCGGCGTTACAGAGCAGCTCACCAGCTTTCAGAAAGGCAGCGCACCTTCCGAAAGCCCCTCCGCCCTCAACGACCAGGAAGAATACCTGCATAACCAGCAGCTGGAGCTGATGCAGGTGCTGAAAGATGCCAAAGCAAAAAAAGACAGCGCCAAACTATTCCGCAAAGCACAGGAGCCGGAAAAGCTGCGCACTATTTATACAGCCGATAAGAACCATGAAAACATCATCGTTAGCCCGGACGGGCGTTTTATTACCTACCGCCTGTACCGCGGGCCTACCGGCGTGCACACCACCATTGTACCCAGCTATGTAACAGAAAGCGGGTTTACGGAAGATATCTCGGGCCGCACTAAAGTAGGCGCTGCGCAGGGTACCTTTGAAAGTTTTGTGTATGACCGGCAACGGGATACCATTATTGCCATCCGCACCAATCATATACCCGGCATTACCGACCAGCCGGATTACCTGAAAGATTATACGAAAAAGAAGGATACTGTTAAAACGCCAAAACCCAGGTCCGTAGTAATCCATGGCCCTTACTGGTCTGATAATGGCGCCCATGCTATAGTTGACATCCGTTCCGAAGACAATAAAGACCGCTGGATCATGCTGCTGGATGCCGTTACCGGCCAGTTAAAGCTGCTGAACCGCCAGCGCGATGAAGCCTGGATAGCCGGCCCCGGCATAGGCTGGGCAGGCCGCTCCAACCTGGGCTGGATAGATGAGAACACCTGCTGGTACCAGTCAGAGGCCAGCGGTTATTCCCATTTATACACCACCAATGTAAGCACCCTGCAAACCAAAGCTGTTACCAGCGGTAAGTATGAAGTACAGGATGTGCAGCTGTCGCAGGATAAACAACATTTTTACATTGTAACCAATGAAGTGCATCCCGGCGAAAAACAACTGTACCGTATTAACATCAATGGCAGCAATAAAGAGCAGCTTACCCATAATAAAGGCGCGCATGAAATGTTCCTATCGCCGGATGAACAGTGGATCGCTTACCGCTATTCCTATACTACCAAACCCTGGGAGCTGTATGTAGTGGCTAACAAACCGGGCGCGCAGCCTGTGCAGGTAACCAACCACGCACAATCTGCTGAATTCCGCGCCTACCCCTGGCGCGATGCAGAAGTAGTAACCTTCACGGCCCGCGATGGCGCTACCGTGTATGCCCGCTTGTACACCCCTGCTGCCGGTAAAAAGAACGGCGCTGCCGTAATATTTGTACATGGCGCAGGCTACCTGCAAAATGCGCATAAATGGTGGAGCCAGTATTTCAGGGAATACATGTTCCATAACCTGCTGGCCGATAAAGGTTATACCGTGCTGGATATTGACTACCGCGGCAGCGCCGGTTACGGGCGCAGCTGGCGCACGGGCATTTACCGTTATATGGGTGGCAAAGACCTGGACGACCAGGTAGATGGCGCTCAATACCTGGTTACCCAGCAGGGCATTGATAAAAAACGTATAGGCATATACGGTGGCAGCTACGGTGGTTTTATGACACTGATGGCCCTGTTCACCACGCCGGATGTATTTGCCGCCGGCGCTGCCCTGCGCTCTGTTACAGACTGGGCGCATTATAACCACGGTTATACCAGCAACATTTTAAATGAGCCTTTCACAGATAGTATTGCTTACCGCCGCTCCTCTCCCATTTATTTTGCAAACGGCTTAAAAGGCCGCCTGCTGATGTGCCATGGTATGGTAGATGAGAATGTGCATTTCCAGGATATTGTACGGTTGTCGCAACGCCTTATTGAGCTGGGTAAAGATAACTGGGAGCTGGCTGTATTCCCGGTAGAAGATCATGGCTTTACTACCCCCAGCAGCTGGACAGATGAGTATAAGCGGATATTGAAGTTGTTTGATGAAACGCTGTTAAGGTGAAAGCAGAAAGGATAAAGCAGAAAGCTCAATGCGTGGTACGCCAGCAGTTGTAATACGCATTAAGCAGGTTAAATTTTGCATTTCGCAATACACATTCCGCATTTTGCGTACTGCATCCCAAATGAAGTACTATGCTTTCTGCTTTATCCTTTCTGCTTTTTGCTCCCAATACTTATCGCATTTTGCGTACTACATCCCAGGTACAGTGCTAAGCTTTTTGCTTTATGCTTTCGGCTTTATGCTCCTAATTCACAATTATTACGGATATTGCGTGCTAAAATTTAGCAAAAATGTGTGGAATTGTAGCTTATATAGGCAACCGTGAGGCCTACCCCGTTGTATTAAAGGGCCTCAAAAGACTGGAATACCGCGGGTACGACAGCGCCGGTGTAGCCATTATCAACCAAGGATTACACGTTTATAAGAAAATGGGCAAAGTAGCCGGGCTGGAAGATTTCCTGACCGGTAAGAACATGCAAAGCACCATTGCCATCGGCCATACCCGCTGGGCCACACACGGGGAGCCCTGCGACCGCAACTCACACCCCCATACCTCCGGCGATGGTAAGCTGGCCATGATCCACAACGGTATTATCGAAAACTATGCACAGCTGAAACAGGAGCTCATAAAAAAAGGGCACGTTTTCCAGAGCGATACCGATACCGAAGTGCTCATTCATTTTATAGAAGAGATCCGCAACAGCAACCAGTGTTCGGTAGAAGAAGCACTGCGCATTGCATTAAAAAGAGTGGTAGGCGCTTACGTGATCGTAATTGTGGATGAAGATAACCCGGATACCCTGATAGCCGCCCGCAAAGGCAGCCCCCTGGTAATAGGCGTGGGCAAGGGCGAGCACTTTTTAGCCTCCGACGCTTCCCCTATTGTGGAATACACCAAAGAAGTAGTTTATGTAAACGACTATGAGATTGCCATTGTAAAAGCCGATGAGCTGATCCTGAAGAACATTACCAACGAACGGCAAACACCTTATATACAAAAGCTGGATATTGAGCTCACCGCTATTGAAAAAGGCGGTTATGATCACTTTATGCTCAAAGAGATCTTTGAGCAGCCGCAAACTATTTTCGACAGCCTGCGCGGCCGCCTGGATGCCAAGAACGGACAGCTGACCTTAGGCGGTATCCGCGATGAATATGCCGATCTGCTGAAGAATGCCAACCGCATCATCATCGTGGCCTGCGGCACCTCCTGGCATGCCGGCCTCATAGCAGAGTACATGATAGAAGAGCTGTGCCGCACCCCGGTGGAAGTAGAATATGCATCGGAGTTCCGCTACCGCAACCCGGTGGTAGGTAAAGGAGATGTGATCATTGCAGTATCCCAGTCCGGGGAAACGGCCGATACGCTGGTAGCCATTGAAAGCGCTAAGCAACAGGGCGCTATTATCCTGGGTGTATGTAACGTGGTAGGTTCTTCCATTGCACGCCTTTCCCACGCCGGCGCCTATACGCATGCCGGTCCGGAAATAGGGGTAGCCAGCACCAAAGCCTTTACCGCACAGCTGGTGGTATTGTGCTTAATAGGTTTGAAAGTAGCCAAAGAAAAAGGCACCATAACCCAGCAACGTTTTCAGCATTTGCTGGATGAGCTGCAGGATATTCCTGAAAAAGTAGCCGTTGCCTTAAAGCTCAATGAAGCGGTAAAAGCAGTAGCCGCCAAATACAAAGACGCCCGCGACTTCCTGTACCTGGGCCGTGGATACAATTTCCCCGTAGCGCTGGAAGGCGCGCTGAAACTGAAAGAGATCTCTTACATCCATGCAGAAGGTTACCCTGCTGCAGAAATGAAACACGGTCCTATTGCGCTGGTAGATGAAAATCTGCCGGTAGTATTTGTAGCTACCCGCGATAGCTACTATGAAAAAATAGTTTCCAACATACAGGAGATCAAAGCCCGCAAAGGCAAGGTGATAGCCATTGTTACAGAAGGCGATACTACCATTAGCGGCCTGGCCGATGATGTGATAGAAGTGCCGGCAGCAGATGAGCTGGTGGCGCCGGTGATTTCCACGATCCCCTTACAATTGCTGGCCTACCATATAGGCGTACTGAAAGGATATGATGTAGATAAGCCGAGGAACTTAGCCAAGTCGGTAACCGTTGAGTAAAACGGATCTTACTTCGTACTTATTCATCCCAAAAAAATTCCATGAACCACATTCAGAAAAAACCACTAAGCCAGCTGGGGTACCAATTTATAGATGAAACCTCCCTGCCCAAAGGCAAAGATGAATACTACCTGCGTAATGAGCAATGGGGCAAACGTAACGGATACCGCAAGCTGAACGCACTTGAAATAGAAACCCTTGTACAGAACGATAATACCTCTGACGACTGGAACCAGATCTTTGTAGCCAACGAATTTGATGCCCGGCTGGTAAAGCATTGCCACTTTTTTGGCATGGTGCGTATTGGCAAGCTGGAGCCCTATTTCCTGGAATTCCATAACCTGCGTTTGCCGGTAGGTTTATATAACAGCACCATTTGCGCCTGCGATTTTGGCGATAATGTGGTAGTGCATAATGTGAACTTCCTTTCGCATTACATTATCGGTAATGAGGTGATCATAGCCAATGTTAATGAAATGGCCACTACCGATCATTCCAAGTTCGGGAACGGTATTATAAAAGAAGGGGAGCCGGAGAATGTGCGCATATGGCTGGAGCTGTGTAATGAGAACGGCGGCCGCAGCGTAATGCCCTTTGATGGCATGCTGCCCGGCGATGCCTACCTGTGGACCCGCAACCGCGATGATGATGCACTGCAGGCGAAGTTCAAAGCATTCACTGAAAAACAGTTTGATAAAAAACGCGGCTACTACGGCGTGGTAGGCGACCGCAGCGTGATCAAAAATTGTAAGATCATTAAAGATGTAACCATTGGCAGCGATGCTTACCTTAAAGGCGCTAACAAATTAAAGAACCTTACCATTAACAGCATGGCCGGCGCAGCATCGCAGATAGGCGAAGGCTGTGAGCTGGTGAACGGCATTATTGGCTACGGCTGCCGCGTGTTCTATGGCGTAAAGGCCGTGCGTTTTGTAATGGCCTCTCATTCACAGCTGAAGTATGGCGCCCGTTTGATCAACTCTTACCTGGGCAACAATGCCACTATTTCCTGCTGCGAAGTATTGAACTCGCTTATTTTCCCGGCGCATGAGCAGCACCATAACAACTCCTTTTTATGTGCGGCCCTTATCATGGGGCAAAGTAATATGGCGGCCGGCGCCACCATTGGCTCAAACCATAACTCACGCGGCGCAGATGGTGAGATCATTGCCGGGCGCGGTTTCTGGCCGGGCCTGTGTGTAAGCCTGAAACATAATTCCAAGTTTGCCAGCTTTGCATTAATTGCCAAAGGCACTTACATGCAGGAGCTGCACATTCCCATTCCCTTTAGCCTGATCCTGAACAGCGAGCATGATAATACGCTGAAAATAATGCCCGGCTACTGGTTCCTGCATAATATGTATGCATTGGCCCGTAACTCCTGGAAATATGTGGACCGCGACAAACGTACCGACAAAACCCAGCTCATAGAATATGATTACCTGGCGCCGGATAGTGTAGAGGAAATACTGGCCTCCCTGCCCATTATGGAAATAGCTACAGCACAGGCCTGGTATGCCGCGCAGGGGCAATCAACAGACGCGCTCAGCGAAAATGAGCTGCTGCAAAAAGGTAAAGCGCTGCTGCTGCAACAACCGGAAGAAGTAGCCAAGCTCACCATACTGGTGCATGGTATGGAAAACAGCCAGCGCAAAGCGCAGCTGTTGAAAGTACAGCAGGCCTATCCCCTGTTCCGCGAGCTGGTAGTGTTATACGGTATCCGGAATATACTGGCGCAGGGTATTGATTCTTTTGCTGCGCTGCAATCACTTGCCAAAACCGCCAAACGCGGCCCCTGGATCAATGTTGGCGGACAGCTGATGAAAGCCTCTACGGTGGACGATTTGAAAACAAAGATCAAAAAAGGGAAGATCAGCAGCTGGCCACAGCTGCATGAAACCTATGAACAGCTGGGACAACAATATGCACAGGAAAAGCTGGAGCATGCAGTAGCCAGCCTCTTATATGTACAGGGCCTCAGCGCCAGAACATTTACCGCCGAGCGCTTTCAGCAAAACCTGGAACAATCCGTTACCACCATGAGCTGGATCACAGAGGGCATTTACCGCTCCCGCGAAAAAGATTACCAGAACCCCTACCGCAGCATGACCTACGAAAACAAAGCCGACATGGAAGCCGTAGTAGGCAAGCTGGAAGACAATAGCTTTATACAACAAACTATCTCGGAACTAAAGCAATATAAGAAACAGGTGAAAGCGTTGTCAACAAAGTTATAATTATCACTGCCAGCTAGGGCTGGGCAGGTTACAATGGCAATCAATTGAACTTCGCCCTGAATTCTAAAGGACTTTGTTTTGTCTTTTGTTTAAACAATTTACTGAAAGACTGCGTGTGCTCGAAGCCCAATTCATAGGCTATTTCGCTCACCGATAAGTTGGTGGCTGAGAGTTTTTCTTTAGCCTTTTCAATCAATTTATCATGAATGTGTTGCTGCGTACTTTGTCCGGTAAGGGTTTTGAGCAAACCTCTTAAATAACCAGGCGAAACCCTAAGTGCTTCCGATATAAACTGAACCGTTGGCAAACCCTTTAGTGTCAGATCATCACTATTGAAGTAATCTAAAAGCAGCTTATCCAGTTTTCCCAGAATCTGGTGATTGCTTTTTTCCCTCGTAATGAACTGGCGGTTATAAAATCTTTCAGCATAACTGAACAGATTTTCCAGGTGAGTAATAATAATCTGTTTGCTGAATTTATCGATGTTCGAGTGATACTCCTGGCGTATGTTATCAACAATACCGTTGATGAGTGATTGTTCCTTCTCAGAAAGAAATAAGGCTTCATTGACTGCATAGTCAAAAAATTCGTATTGCCTTATTTTATCTGCCAAAGTTGTATTCCAAAAAAAGTCGGGGTGTATAAACATCATCCAGCCTTTAGGTTGCGGGGCAGCAATATTTTCCCTTACGCCTAAAAGCTGATTAGGCGCCATAAAAGCCATCACCCCTTCGTCAAAGTCATATTGTTGCTGCCCGTAAGGAACTTTGTCACACCCATTTTTTAATGAAATAGTATATAGATCCAACAAAACTCTGACACCCGGATCCCCGACCGCCCTTGGATTCATATCCTCAAAATTCACGACACTGATAAACGGGTGGGCGGGCGGAGGTAGTTGTTGCGCCTTGTGGCCTTCGGCAATAGTTTTTATACGTATTATTTTATTATTATTCATTGCTTCACTCATTTTCAAAATTGTATTGGCTCAAATTTATTCTTCCGGGTAAGTAAGACCAGGAAGACTGATCATTCAAAGATACTTACTTGTGTTAACTCATGTAGTTGCGAACGCTTAGTTTTCTGCTGATGATGAAGCAGATTATGCCTGAAAACAAGGTAAAAATGGGGATCAATAACATCGCTGGCCGTAACCCGTTCTCTATTCCCTGAGTGGTCGCTTTATCACTTATCCATCCAACTAAAAGTGGAGAAACTGTCGCAGGCAGCAAACCCGAGCCAAGCATGAGCAATCCGGACGCCAATGCCTGCTTCCCGGGTCCGGCAACCAGATGCCCTGCTCCGAAGCCATGAGGCAACAGGAAAGCAAATGAAAACATACCCGGCACAAACAACGCGATGGACAGCCAGCCAACCGGAACAAACAACGCCGCTAAAGTAGTTATAGCTGAGATCCCGAAAACAATTGCCGGCGGATGCATTACTTTTTTTGAACCGCCATTTATTGCATTATCGAATACTTTTCCTCCAGCAAGCGTTCCCGCTATTCCCATTACACCTTGCAACAGGCCGAATGAAATCCCAACCTGGCTTGCAGTGAGCCCATGGGTTCTTATCAAGAATGGAGCGGAGAAAGAATAGAATGGAGCGGAGGCAAATCCCACAAAATTCGTTGCAATAAACAACCACATAAACGTAGGCCTGGACAATAAGGTCTTGGCAGCGGCAAGAAAACTTTCTTCGTGGCTGTAATTTTGCCTGTTTATTTTATTACTCGTTGTAAAAAACAAAACCAGTACGGCCAACAGCAGCCCGAATGCACCGGCGCTCAAAAGGGTATTTCTCCAGCCTATTGTGTCGCCTGCCAATCCACCGATAGCGAATCCTATCATCGTTCCGAGGGGAATACCCATTGAA
>NZ_DATCRF010000257.1:0-21438 GCF_036569125.1 Chitinophaga sp.
GCGTAGGACCGGCCATAGCATCCGGCAGCCAGGTTTGCAGCGGCAATTGTGCCGATTTGCCCACAGCGCCGCCCAATAACAGGAAGGCGATCAATACAATGGTGCTATTGCCTGCAGCCCATAGCTGCGGCGCCTGATCTAATATCTGCTGGATCTGTAAAGTACCGGTGTACTGGAATAACATGAACAGGGCAATAGCCATGGCGGTATCGCCAACACGGGTTACAATAAAGGCTTTGCGGGCCGCATATCCATTGGCAGGATCCTTATACCAGAAACCTATCAGCAGGTAGCTGCACAAGCCAACCCCCTCCCAGCCAAAGTATAACAGCAGTAAATTATCAGCCAGCACCAGCAGCAGCATAGCGCCTACAAACAGGTTCATACAGGCAAAAAAGCGGCTGTAATCCGCATCCTCAGCCATGTACCCGGTGGAGTATACATGAATAAGAAAACCCACGAACGTGATCACAAATACAAAGGCCAGGGATAAGGCATCCAGCCGCAGGTCAATACCCGCGCTGAAAGAACCGGCCTGCATCCAGGTCCATAAATGTTGTACTATAACATGCCCGCCGGATTGTATGAAGGGCAATCCCAATACCAATGTAATAGCCGCAGCTAACCCCATACTGCCGCAGGCAATCACAGAAACCGCCGCCTTGTTCAGGGAGCGCCCGGCCAGTATAAGCACCAGGGCAGAAAAGAATGGCAATGCCGGTATGAGGAAAAGCATAAAACAATGATTTATGATTTGTTGTTCTTTTTATCCTTTCATCCTGCTGGCTTCATCACTATCCAGTGATTTCAGCTGGTGATAGAGCTGCAGGATCAGCGCCAGGCCCACAGATACTTCTGCAGCAGCCATTGACAGTATGAACATGAACATCACCTGCCCGTCCGGCTGCGCCCAGTGTGAGGAAGCCACTATAAAGGCCAGGCCTGCCGCATTCAGCATAATCTCTACCGATAGCAGCATAAAGATCATGTTACGGCGTATGAGCATACTGATAAGGCCCAGTACAAAAAGTATCCCGGCCAGCGTCATGCCTGCAGTGGTTGGATGAATGTTCATGATGGTTTGCTTTGAAGAAAACGGTGTAAGGTTTTTGGTTGCTGCCGGCCTAAATGATAGGCGCCCACAATGCCCGCCATCAGCAGCATAGCGCTCAGCTCCACGGCCAGTATATAAGGACCGAACAAGGCACGGCCCACCTCTTTGGGCGGTACTTCCTTAATACCGGTAACGGGCGTATGATTTTGCGCGATCAGGTATACCAGCTCGCCCAGCAGCACCACGCAGAACAAAGCAGGCACCGCCCACATACCGGGCTTTAACCACTGCTTTTCCAAACGCGTGCTTTCCGGCCCCAGGTTCAGCATCATTACAAAAAAGATGATCAGCACCATAATAGCGCCGGCATACACAATGATCTCCAGTGAAGCCATATAAGGCGCGCCATACAGGTAAAAGATCACCGCTACAGATAACAGCGACACGATCAGGTACAGCAATGCATGCATAATATTGAGCCGTGTTACTACCATCGCGGTAGAGAAAACAGCAATGGCCGCTGTTATGTAAAACAAAACTCCCATGGGATTTACGATTTTAGATTTACGATTTTAGATTTTTAGATGTACGATGGAGAAAAAATGCGGGGCATTCAAATCTAAAATCGTAAATCTAAAATCTAAAATTCCTTATGGCAGCAGGCTCTTAACATCTACCGGTGGCTCTTCATGTTCGGCTTCGCCTTTTGCTTTGCCGCCGATAGCCATGCCGGCTACTTTGTAATAGTTGTAACCCGGGTATTTACCCTGGCTGTTGATCAGCAGGTTTTCCTTTTCATACACCAGGTTCTGGCGGTTGTACTCCGCCATTTCAAAATCAGGTAACAGTTGTATGGCGTAGGTAGGACAGGCCTCTTCACAAAAACCGCAAAAGATGCAGCGTGAAAAATTGATCCTGAAAAATTCCGGGTAACGCCGCCCGTGCTCATCTTCCGTTGCCTGCAGCGAGATACAATCCACCGGGCAGGCCGCCGCACATAAATAACAGCCTACGCAGCGCTCCCCTCCATCAGGATCGCGGGTTAGCGCTATACGGCCCCGCCAGCGTGCCGGCAGCGGCGCTCTTTCCTCAGGATACTGGTAAGTATCCCTTTTATGGAACATGTGCAGGAAAACCAGCCACATACTGCGCAACAGACTAAACATGATTTTAGATTTGGGATTTTAGATTTTAGATCTACGATCGTCGAAAAGATGCCCGGCATTCAAATCTAAAATCGTAAATCTAAAATCTAAGATCAGATGAGTAATTTAATAGCAGCCGTTATCAGCAGGTTTACCAGCGACAACGGAAATAAGATCTTCCATCCGTATTCCATCAGCTGATCATACCGTGGGCGTGGCATTGAGGCCCTTAACAGGATGAACAGCATAATGAACACAAACGTTTTTAATACAAACCAGATCACCGGTGGCAGAAAAGCAGGGCCCAGCCAGCCGCCGAAATATAAGGTTACCACCATAGAAGAGATCAGCGTGATGCCCATATACTCCCCTATGAAGAACATGCCGAACTTCATACCGGAGTACTCCGAGTGAAAGCCCGCCACCAGCTCACTTTCCGCCTCCGGTATATCAAAGGGCAGGCGGTGTGTTTCCGCAATGCCCGCAATCAGGAAAATAAAAAAGCCTACACATTGCGGCAGAATGTACCAGCCATTCTTTTGCGCTGCTACGATCTCACTCAGGTTAAAGGAACCACTCAGAATAACCACACCCATTAAGGACAGCCCCATGAAAACTTCATAGCTGATCATTTGCGAAGCGCCGCGCATAGCGCCCAGCAATGCATACTTATTATTGGAGGCCCAGCCGCCCAGCACAATGCTGTACACGCCCATGGACGACATAGCCAGGAAGAACAACACCCCTACATTAAAATCCGCCACCACCACATTGGGGGCAAACGGTATAATAGTAAAGCTTAGCAGCACACTGGCCACTACTACTGCCGGTGCAAATACAAACACCACTTTATCTGCAAAAGGCGGGATCCAGTCCTCCTTAAAGAAAAGCTTGATAGTATCTGCCAGCACAATGAACAACCCGAAAGGTCCGGCGCGGTTAGGCCCGTACCGGTCCTGCCACAGGGCCAGCATCCTGCGTTCCAGCCATATTAAACCGGCTGCTGTGTTCAGGATCACGAACAGTACGCCACCAATAACTAACCAATAATGACCAGCGCTCATAAAAGATGTTTTTGAAGCAGGATACTGGAAGCAAGATGCCTGCATCTTACTATTTGAACCCTGCTTTATTTGTCTACATATTCATTTTTTAATTCTTAATTATTAATTCATCACAATTTCGCCAGCACCGGCACTCCCACCACTTCTATCCCCGGCAAACCTACCGGCAAACCGGCCATGCCTTTATGCAGCGTGGCATCTATCTTTACCGTAAACGTATAGGGATGTCCGTTAACCGACAGCTGCAGCTGGTGCGATTCCATTACCTGGTAACGCTGCGCATCTTCCGGGTTCAGCAAAATGTAAGGCGCCGGCATACGTTCTGCAACTGCAGGCGTATGTACGCTCAGCTCTTCTGATCCGAAAATGTGGTATAAAGGCACCAGCATTAAATGCCCTGCCAGCGGAACAAAATTGTCCGGCGAATAGGAAAAGTAAGGCGCCTGCCCGTTAGCAGCGGGCTCTATCAGCCGCTTGCCGGAATCCCCGTCGTGCAGGGAGCAGCCTACCTCTGTCTGGTATTTGTTGATAGATTGCACGGAGTTCCAGCCCGGCCACCAGAAGAAGGGGATCATGGAGGATGGCGGCTCCCCGCGGTAACCTTCCATGGTGAACGACATAGCGGTATCCGCATCTTCCGGCGGTTTGGGCTCGCTCACATTTACGTTGGCCAGCATGGCTGTGCGGCCGCTGTAACGGTGCGGCTCCCGCGGTATCTTTTGACCGGCTATACGAAAATCTGCCGGCGGTGTTAGCTGATCAATGCCTGCAAAGATGGCGGATGATTGTGCCAGCGCCTGCGTTACATCATCCAGGTACACCAGCTTTTTCAGGCGTGTATTATTAGTAGCAGCGCCCAGCTGTAATAACCAGCGCCAGCTTTCCTGCACCACGCCGCTGCCTGCAAATACCTGGAAGAAACGTTGCGCCCGGCCTTCATTATTCACCAGCGTACCATCTGATTCTGCAAAGGTGCCGGCAGGTAATAATACCGTAGCTTTTTCTGCCGTGGCATTATACAGGTGATCCAGCAACACCACCTCCTTACAATGCTGAAAGAACTGGTCTGCTATGTGCCGGTCCAAACGCCGGTACAGGTCATTTTCCAGGATAATAACGGTATCTATGTCGCCGTCCAGCACTGCAGTTACCGCAGTTTCCAGGCGATGGCTGCCCAGCATTTCCAGGCCCAGGCTGTTACATTCAGGCACAGTAAGCACCAGCATGGCTGCTTTGCCTTTTTGCTGTAATGCCCAGCTGATATTGGCAGCTTCCCGCATGGTGCCTTCACAGCCGCAGCCATAACCGGCAATGATCAAAGGCCGTTCTGCGGCCAGTAATGCATCGGCAATGGCTTGCGCCAGCTGCTGCTCCTCTTCCGAAAGGTCTTTTATAGCCGCTACCGGGGCGCCTAAGAGCTGGCTCACGGCAAAGCCTATACGGGTAATATTATCCGGGGCTGTATGGTAGGTGCGGGTGGCTATTTCATCCAGCCCGGTAGGTTGTACATGCAGTATATAACAAGGCCCGTGCTTATCCTGCATGGCTTCACGCACCGCTGCATCCTGCCAGGCCGGCACATGCGTGGTGTTCATGGCTTCCTGTAAGGGTTGCCTGCGTACCGCCTGCCGTACAGATAAGGCCATCATAGGCGCAGTGTTCAACAGGTCCTCACCCAGTATCAGCACCGCATCGGCAGTAGCTGCTTCCTGCATGGAGGGCGTGCGTACAGGCCCCTTCTTTAATATTTTCAGGGCCAGCGTAGCCAGGTCATGTTCTGCATCTGACATGCCCAGGTAAAAATTATCTTCCCCTACCAGCTGCTGTAATACAAAGTTCGATTCCAGCGAAGCGCGCGGGGAGCCAATGCCAATAGTACGCTTAGGAGGAAGCTTATCCTGTAAATACTGCAATGCAGCGCCGGGATCAATAGTATGGTCCATAAGGCCGCGAATGGCCACTTCACGTATGCGGCGCTCACTGTTCACAAACTCATAGCCATAACGCCCGCGGTCGCAGAGGAAATAACCATTCACTGCGCCGTTATACCGGCTGCTGATCTGCCGTAAGGAGCCATAACGTTCACCGGCAATAATATTACAGCCTAGTCCACAGCCCTGGCAAATGGACGGCGCATAGGTCATATCCCATTTGCGGGTATAATGCTGCTTGAGTGTTTTATCTGTAAACACGCCCGTAGGACAGATCTCCGCCAGGTTGCCGCTGAACTCACTTTCCAGCGTACCGTCTTTATGACGGCCAAAGTATACATGGTTATGCGCAGCAAAAACATCCAGGTCCTTGCCGCCTGCAAAATCTTTATAAAAACGCACGCAGCGGTAACACTGAATGCAGCGGTTCATTTCATGGTTCAGGAAAGGGCCGATGTATTGATTTTTATGGGTGCGCTTGGAGAAATGATAGTTGCGGTAGCTATGCCCGGTCATTACCGTCATATCCTGCAAATGGCAGGAGCCGCCTTCATCGCACACCGCGCAGTCATGCGGGTGGTTGGTCATCAGCCAGCCTATTACCTGCTCCCTGAAAGCAGCTGCTTCCTTATCGCTCACGGATATACGCAGCTGGTCTTTTACCGGCTCCATGCAGGACATTACCAGCTTTCCTTTGGTATCCTTTTCATCCTTAAATGATTTTACTGCGCATTGCCGGCAGGCGCCTACAGAGCCCAGCGCCGGGTGCCAGCAAAAATAAGGCAGGTCCAGGCCCAGCGACAGGCAGGTTTCCAGCAGGTTCTTGCCTTCCTTTACTTCGTATGACTTACCGTCAATGTGTATGATTGCCATAGGGACATTTTTTTTCGTGCACATGCTGTTCAAAATCTTCCCGGAAATATTTCAGCGCGCTTTGCAAGGGTTCCATTGCGCCGGGGGCCAGCGCGCAAAAAGTATTACCCGGTCCCAGCAAATGCGTATGCATTTCCAGCTGTACCAGGTCTTCTTCCGTACCATGCCCCTGTTCCAGGGCATACAATATTTTTTCGGTCCAGGGTAAACCCTCCCGGCAGGGCGTACAAAACCCGCAGGATTCCTGTGCAAAGAAATGCTCCAGGTTATGTACAAAACCCACCGGACAGGTTTGGTCGTCCAGCACCACCATAGTACCTGTGCCCAGCCGGCTGCCCGCTGCAGCTACAGCGGTAAAATCCATTGGGGTATCCAGATGGTCTGATGTTAAGAAATCTGTGGATGCACCGCCGGGCAAGGCCCCGCGGAAACGGTAACCGTTTTGCATACCACCGGCATAATCTTCTAATAGTTCGCGCATAGTTACGCCCATGGGTAATTCCCAGGCGCCGGGCTTATTTACCCGTCCGCTCACACCATATATTTTCGTACCCCCATCGCCGGTACGGCTCAGGGACTGGAACCAGGCGGCTCCTTTATTAACGATATGTGGAATGAATGAAAGCGTTTCAACATTGTTTACGATGGTAGGATGGCCAAACAAACCGCTGATCTGTGGAAAAGGCGGTTTGGCGCGGGGTACGGCGCGCTTGCCTTCCAGTGAGTTCAGCAGCGCTGTTTCCTCCCCGCACATATAGCGGCCCACGCCGGTATGCAGGTGCATTTCCAGGGAAAAATCCTTTCCTAAGATATTGTTGCCTAAATAACCCGCAGCATACGCTTCGCTCAGCGCCTTGCGGATCACCTGCGCCGCTTCCTTATACGCCCATCGCAGGAATACAAAAGAGATGTTAGCCTGTATAGCGTAGGCAGAGAGGATCATGCCTTCTATAAGCTGATGCGGATTACCTTCCAGTAGCCAGCGGTCTTTGAAGGTACCGGGCTCCATTTCATCGGCATTTGCTATCAGGTACTTGGGGCCTTTTACATTCATTGGTACAAAGCTCCACTTCATGCCTGTGCTGAAACCTGCGCCCCCCCTGCCCCGCAGGTTAGATTCTTTTATGAGCGCAGTCACCTCCTGCGGTGTCATTTGCTGTAATGCTTTGCGTAATGCCTGGTAGCCCCCCAGAGCTTCATAAGCCCTGAGGTCCAACGACAAGCCGGGTTGAATATCCGATGTAAGCGGAGCCTCCATATTAGTTTGCAGTTTATAATTGGCAGCTGGCAGTTTACGGTGAGCGGTTGCCTGACTGCAAACTGCCCACTGGCAACTGCCAACTATCTATTCATATTTATCTAATATCTCACCAATGTTCTTTTCATTCAGATCCCTGTACAGATCCTGGTCTACCATTAAAGCCGGCGCATGATCACAGGTACCCAGGCAGGGATTGGGCAGCAAGGTGAAACGCCCATCCGGAGTGGTTTGCCCGTATTTGATCTGCAGCAGCTCCATCAGCGTTTTGCGGATGTTCTCATAACCCATTACCCAGCAGCTGATGCTGTCACATACCAGGATCACATGGCGGCCAACCGGCTGCCGGAAAATGAGGTTGTAAAAGGTAGCCACGCTATCCACTTCATCCGCGCTCATGCCTAACAGCGCAGCAATATCTTCCACATTCTCATCAGATACCCAGCGGCGCTGCTCCTGCACTATTTTCAATGCTTCTATTACCGCCGCTTTTCTTACCGGCACCTGCTGCAGCTCATGTTCTATTTTTGATATTTCTGTTTGTGTTAACATAGTATCATAGCTATTTATCTTCTCTTTTTACATCTCCTCACCAGCACATTGGCATATCAGCACATTAGCACATTTTTCATCTGCACATCTGCATATTTGCACATCTGCTCATCTATCAATATCCGCCAGCACATAATCCATCCCGCCAAGTATAGACAGCAGATCGGCTACTGTATAGCTGCGGCTGATGTACGGGATCATTTGCATATGCGGAAAAGAGGGTGTGCGTACTCTTACACGGTAAGGCGAGGTATTGCCATCGCTGGTAAGATAATAGCCGTTCCAGCCTTTGGTAGCTTCTATACAGCTCATAGCCTCACCGGCCGGTATTACCGGGCCCCAGCTAACATTGAGGAAGTGGTGGATCAGCGTTTCAATATCGTGCATGGTATACTGCTTCACCGGCGGCGTGGCCAGCGGGTGGTGCGACTTAAAATCCCCTGCCGGCATATGTTCCAGGCATTGTTCAATAATGCGAAGGCTTTGCCGCATTTCATCAACCCGTACCCGTGCGCGGTCATAACAATCGCCGTTGTTGGCAGTAGGTACTTCAAAAGCAAAGTTCTCATACCCGCTGTAAGGCCGCATTTTACGCATATCCCATTCCAGGCCGCAGGCGCGCAAGCCAGGGCCGGTAACGCCCCATTCAATGGCTTCTTCCAGCGTGTAAATACCAATGCCTACGGTGCGTGCTTTAAACAAAGCATTCTGCATTACCATCTTATCATACTCGCGCAGCTTGGGCGGGAAATAACGGATAAACTCGCGCACCAGCTTATCCCAGCCATTGGGCAGGTCCTGCGCTACGCCGCCTATACGGAACCAGTTGGGATGCATACGGCCGCCGCAGATAGCTTCTATAATTTCAAATACGCGTTCCCGGTCGGTGAACATATAGAACACCGGCGACAGCTGCCCTACATCCTGCGCAAAAGTGCCATACCATACCAGGTGGCTGGCAATGCGGAAGAACTCACACAGCATAACGCGTATCACCTGCGCACGCAGCGGCACCTCAATACCGGCCAGCTTTTCAACAGACAGTAAATAGGCCAGGTTGTTCATTACCCCGCCTAAATAGTCAATACGGTCGGTATAGGGAATATAGGTATGCCATGACTGACGCTCGCCCATTTTCTCTGCACCACGGTGGTGAAAGCCAATGTCGGGTACTGCGTCTACAATATCTTCTCCGTTCAGCTGCAGGATGATACGCAGCACGCCATGCGTACCGGGGTGCTGGGGGCCAATGTTCAGGAACATAAAATCCGCATCTTCGCTGTGCAGCTTCAGGCCCCAGTCTTCCGGGCGGAACTGCAGCGCCTCCTGCTCCCGGTCAACCTTTTCATCAAAGAGTTTGAATGGTCCCATTTCCGTGGCGCGTGCAGGATGCTCTTTGCGCAATGGGTGACCTTCCCAGGTGCTGGGCATTAAAATACGTTTCAGTAAGGGATGGCCGTTAAAGCGGATGCCGAACATGTCGAACACTTCGCGCTCATACCAGTTGGCGGCGGGCCATATATGTGTAATGCTGGACAGGGAGGGATACTCGCCCCGCAGCCCTACTTTTAAACGCAGGAAAGCATTACGCCCGAAGGAGAAGAGGTGGTAAACAACGGTGAAGTCATAAGGTATATGCCCGTTCTGCGGCCTTTTATACGCACGCTCATCAATGGCCGTAAGGTCATAGAGCATGCGGTAAGGTTGTGTAAGATCGGATTTCAGGTATTGCAGCACGGTCACCAGCTTTTCCTGCGGCACCCAAAAGGTGGGCATTGCATCGCGGGTCACCTGTTCTTTACAGGTTTGTTCTCCAAAGCGGGCATCCAGTGCTGATTTGATATCGTTCATATTGTTTCGTTGCTATTTTTTCAAAGCTGCTTTTACTAACCACGGTCTCCACCTCTTACCACCTCACACAAAACCATTCTCTCCGCTACAGGCCATGGACTATGGACCATCGACCATGGACTTCCCGCCCACTCAAATCTCATCCGGTGTTTTGAACTGCGTCATTTGCTGCCGCTTATCATGCAACACTTCGCGCATAGAGATCTTATCCGGTTTTATTACACCCTGGTCGCCGATGGTCCAGCTAAGCGGGCGTATTTCCTTACCCACAGATTGCTGCAGCATTACCAGCCCTTGCATAAAAGCATCGGGCCGTGGCGGGCAACCCGGTACATACACATCTACCGGTAAAAATTTATCTACACCCTGCACTACGCTATAGATATCATACATACCGCCGGAGTTGGCGCAGGAGCCCATGGAGATCACCCAGCGCGGTTCCATCATCTGCTCATACAGGCGTTTAATAATAGGCGCCATTTTAATGAACACGGTACCGGCAATGATCATCACATCGGCCTCACGGGGCGTGCCGCGTATCACTTCTGCACCAAAGCGCGCCACATCATATTTGGGCGTCATGGCAGTGGCCATTTCCACAAAACAGCAGGATAATCCAAAGTGAAAGGGCCACAGGGAATTTTTGCGGCCCCAGGCCAGCAAGCGGTCTACAGAGCTTAATATCATGCTTTGCTGCATGGCCTGTTCCAGAGAAGTATTACCGTTTACTTTACCGGTTTGATCCTTTGCGTTACTTAACCACCAATCCATAGGGGAGAATATTAATTACAGATTATTAATTACGATCGGGTAATAGTTCGCCTGCACGCATTCCGGGCTATGCATGCTAAAGCGATGGAAGTATGTAATTACGAATAACAACGAAGCACAACAGACAGTAACCGCTTACGGTTTCCTTCATTCGTAACTAATCCTTTGCATTAAATGTGTAATAAAACAGAAGAAGCATGTAACTACAAATCATCAAACGCATTACAAATGCAGAAACCACATACGGTTCCCTTCATTCATAATCTGTAATTGACAATTCGTAATTGGATCCGTGTGTCGGCGAATCACCAATACATTATTACAAACGCAGTAACCCCATACGGTCTGCGCATTCGCAATGTGTGATTGACAATTCGTAATTGAATCCGTGTGTCGGTGAACCATCAAAACATTATTACAAACACAGTAACCATACGGTTCTCCTTCATTCGTAATGTGTAATTGACAATTCAATTGATTCCAATCCAGTCTGGCTGTAAAGAGGAGTAGAAGGCCAGTCTTTTAATTAGATCCGTGGAATAATAAATACATCCTTTTTTTCAGATAGTCCTATATACCTTAATGTATTTTTCCGTAGTGTTAATGGGCCGGTTGTGGTGGCGGCAGCTGTATGCTGCCACTGTCAGCGGCTTTGGCGCTGCTGCGCATTTTTTTATAGGCCCGTAATATCTTCTTTCCATCCGGTCCGAAATCCAGTGCGCCGTTGCGCCATTCATAGATCAATACCACTAATAAAATAAAGATAAAGATACTTACGCCAATGTAACCAGCCCAACCCAGTTCATCAAATGCAATGACCCATGAGATAATGAAAACGGTTTCAATATCAAAGATCACGAACAACATGGCAATAAGGTAAAATTGAGAAGGGAAGCGCAAACGTGCAGAGCCTGTGGAAAGGATGCCGGATTCATAGGCTTCACCGGTGGCACGGTCTTTATGATGCTGCCCCAGGATATATGAGAGTCCCAGGATGGCACCTACCAGTACCAGTACAATGGCCCCGAAAACAATAAAGGGCCAAACAGGAGCTGTTTCAATAACTGATTCTTTCAAGATACATCGCCCTCCAAGCGAACAAGAACTTTAAAAGTCAGTCTGTTAATCTGTCAAATAAACTACATGCTACGTATCTACTACTGTCTTACGGTAATGAATATGTGATATGAATGTACAAAAAATAATACAAACCACCATTTCCATTTTAGATTTTAGATTTACGATTTTAGATCTGATTGAAGCGAAGCTGCCCTTTTTATCAAATCTAAAATCTAAAATCGTAAATCTAAGATCCCGGATCACGTATGGGTGCCGCTAATGTAGCTCTCCAGGTTATTGATAATATAGCGCTGCTCATCAATAATGAACTTTACCACATCACCAATGGAGATCAGGCCTATCAGCCGTTGCTGATCATCTGTTACGGGCAGGTGGCGGATACGTTTATCCGTCATCTTTACCATACAGTCTTCAATAGAATCGTTTTCGCAGACCGTAATAGGGCGTTCGGTCATAATTTCACGAATAGCAGTTTCCTTGGATGCCCTGCCTTTAAGGATCACTCTGCGTGCATAATCGCGTTCTGAGAAAACGCCGAGGAATTTACCCTGATCATCAACAACCATCAAAGCGCCAACATTTTTATCTACCAGAATCTTTAACGCTTCAAATACGCTGCTGTCCGGGTTAATGGAGTACACTGCATGACCCTTGGCCTGCAGGATATTTCGTACAGTTCCCATAACGAGGCCTTTTAAAAATGAAGAAATATGAAAAACCAGTTATTGTAAGTTAAGGTTTTTGTGCGGAAAAAGCAATACAGCGGTGAGAGCGGCGTAGTTAGCGATTAGTTGTAAATTATTAGTGCCTGATTTTAAACTAAAACCAGGCACTAACAGGTATGTATCTATTAATAAACTTATTCTAAGGTCCTGGCGCCGCTTACAGAGGCCGGGGCCGTCTGGTGCAGGTCGAACACCACAATTTCATTATTCCCCTTTTTCAGCCAGCTGGCAGGGCAATACAGGCGTGTTTGCGGGCCTATATCCCAGTAGCGGCCCAGGTTATGCCCATTCACCCAGATCAGGCCTTTTTTAAGCTGCGAAAAGTCAATATAGGTATCGCCAACGCGCGACAGCTTAAACGTGCCTTTAAAGAACTGCCCTGGTTTGGCAGTGGTGCCGCTGGTGGGATGCAGGTTCTGGATATATTTTTCCGTCATGGGCAGGCCAAACACATCCCAGCTCATAAGCGTCATGCCATTCAGGGTTACGCGGTCGGTGATGCCTTTGCGGTCAATGATCTGCTGTGCAAAGTTGATACGGCCCATACCTTCTACCAGTATTTCCAGCACCGGGTCTTTTACATTGCTCTTCGGGATCTCAATGCTGTTCTCTCCCAAACGGCGATCTAATTTACCCATGTACTCCCCGTTCAGGTAAATGGTGGCATAATCATGCAAGTCTGTGATCACAAGCTTGCCGCTTTTATGCCCTACCAGGGTAGTGCGGTACAGCATAAAGCCATAATCCTGCGCATAGGCTTCAAAGGGCTGCGGCTGTGCGGAATGCACCGCCTCCGGCAATTGCTCCCAGATGCTGGTAAAGGGTATCATGGGTACGGCCGGGAAGCTGATGGTGGGTATAGGCGCCGGTATACGCGGCAATGCCTTATGCAGATGGTTGCTGATCATTTGCCGGAAGGCCATGTATTTGGCCGTGGCTACGCCCTGCTCATTAATAGGCGCATCATAATCATAGCTGGTAAGGTCCGGCTCATAACCTTTGCCGCCGGAATTGGCGCCGGCGGTGTAGCCAAAGTTGGTACCGCCGTGTATTACGTACAGGTTAAAAGAGCGTTTATTATCCAGCAGGTATTTTACTTCCCGCAAAATACCTTCTTTATCAGGCCGCGCCCATTGCTCGCCCCAGTGGGTTAACCAGCCTGGGTAAGATTCGCTGCTGAAAATAGGTACATCCGGATACAGGCTGGCGGTTGCTGTAAAATCGGCCTCCGATGCGCCGGGATCCAGGCCTATAGCGGCGCCTGGCACAGTACCGGCTTCCAGGTTAGGTTTGGCTGCGCCGTCTGCGGTATAAAAAGGCCCGGTAATGCCATTCTGCACCCACAGCTCTTTCAGGCGGTTCAGGTAGGCTTTGTCATTACCAAAGCTGCCGTATTCATTCTCTATCTGCACCATTAATATAGGGCCTCCGTTGGCAGCCAGCAGGGGTTTTACCTGTGCCGACAATGCCGCTACATATCGCTCTACGGCCTGCATATAGCGGGGATCCAGGCAGCGTACCTTAATATCCGGTGTACGCAGCAGGTAAGGCGGCAAACCGCCAAACTCCCACTCCGCACATACATAGGGCCCGGGGCGCAGTAATACCCACATCCCCTCCTGCTGTACCATCTGAATAAACTCCGCAATGTTATGATTGGTGCTGCTGAAGTCAAAAGTGCCCGGCTCCTGCTCATGGTAGTTCCAGAACACATAAGCGGCAATGGTATTACAGCCCATGGCTTTGGCCATTTGAATGCGGTGTTTCCAGTATTCTTTTGGAATGCGGGCGGGGTGCATTTCTCCGCTGATGATCTGGAAGGGTTTTCCATCCAGCAGGAATTCGGTCTTTGAAAGTTCAAAACTGTGTTTGTCCTGCGCATAAGCGCCCTGCATAACCACGCAGGCCAGCAACAACAGATGGCTCAGTAAAAGTGTTCTCATTGTCCTTGATGAAAAATTAGGGTCAAAGTTAACATTCTGTAAAAGGGATAGTAGGTTAAAACAGGTAAAGGTTAAAAATGCATGTGAAAGGGTGAAAATACATGAAAAAATGAAAGGTGAAAAATGAATTTGCTTCATTTTTCACCTTTCATATATACGTTACGTTTATATATTACCTTTTTTCAACTCTGTTACCGCATGATCACAGGCACGGGCGGTAAGCGCCATATAAGTGATGGATGGGTTCTGGCAGGCAGAGGATGCCATGCAGGCCCCATCTGTTACAAACACATTCTTTACGGCATGCAGCTGGTTCCAGCTGTTCAGTACAGAGGTCTTGGGATCCCGGCCCATACGTGCCGTGCCCATTTCATGGATACAATGGCCGGGAGGCGGCATATCATCATAGCTGGTGATATTCTTTAAGCCGGCAGCTGCCAGCATTTCCTTGGCGCTTTCCAGCATATCCTTACGCATGGCCAGCTCATTCTCCTTAAACTCACAATCAATATCCAGGGTTGGTAAGCCGTACTTGTCTTTTTTGTTTTTGTTAAGCGTGGCCTTATTCTCATAGTACGGCAGGTGCTCGCCCCAGGAACCTACGCCCATACTCCACTTACCCGGCTCTGTCAGCGATTCCTTAAAGGCAGCGCCTATGCCTTCTGTACTATTGCCGCGGCCACGGCCAGCACCTCCCTGGTAACCAAAACCGCGTACATAATCTTTCATTTTCGTAGCGGCGTTCACGTTACGGAAGCGGGGAATATAAATACCGTTCGGGCGGCGGCCTGCATTGTAGTACTGATCTTCAAAACCATCAAACTCTCCATCTGCGCCTACGCCAAAATGGTGATCCATCAGGTTATGGCCCACCTGCTCACTGTCATTTCCCAAACCATTCGGAAAACGGTTGGAGGTTGAGTTCAGCAGCACAAAGGTTGTTCCTAAGGTAGAGGCATTCAGGAAAACAATATTTGCATAATACTCTACGGTTTGCAGGGTATGCGCATCCAGCACGCGTACGCCGGTGGCCTTGCCTTTCTGCTCATCGTAAATTACTTCTGTTACAATACTATCCGGCCGCAGGGTAAGGTTGCCCGTGGCTGCTGCTGCCGGCAGCGTAACGCCGTTGCTGCTGAAATACCCGGTAAAGGGGCATCCGCGGTGGCACAGGTTGCGCGACTGGCACTGGCGGCCATTCTGCATAGGTTTGGTAGCATGCGCTACGCGGCCTATGGTAATTATGCGGTCGTTATACTTTTCTTTGATGCGTGCAGCCACATGTTTTTCCAGGCAGTTCATTTCCATGGGCGGCAGGAACTTGCCGTCCGGCAGCTGCGGCAGCCCTTCTGCCTGGCCGCTAACGCCGGCAAAGGTTTCCACGTAATCATACCAGGGCGCAATATCTTTATAACGGATAGGCCAGTCTACCCCATGCCCGTCTTTTGCATTGGCTTCAAAATCCAGGTCGCTCCAGCGGTACACCTGGCGGCCCCACATCAGGGAACGCCCGCCTACGTGGTAGCCGCGTAACCAGTTGAATGGTTTGATCTCGTTATAAGGATTCTCCTTATCGTTTACCCAATATTGTTGAGAGGATTCGTCAAAGGCATAACAGCGGCTCTGGATGGGATAGTTCTGCTTAACCTCGTGGGTAAGCTGCAGGCGGTGTTTGAACTCCCAGGGCGCCATCATGGCGGTGGTATAGTCTTTTACGTGCTTTACGTCATTGCCCCTTTCCAGCACTAATGTTTTCAGTCCCTTTTCGCACAGCTCTTTGGCTGCCCATCCCCCACTGATACCTGAACCCACAACAATTGCGTCATAGGTATTTTCTTTTACTGCTCTAATGTTGAGATTCATGGTTCAATCTGCAAATATGCAGATGTGCAGATATGCAAATGGATGGTATGCTTTAATCCATCTGCACATTTACACACCTGCACATTTATAATTTATATGTTTCCTTTCTTCATTTCCTTTACTGCATAATCCACTGCACGGGCGGTAAGCGCCATGTAGGTGAGTGAAGGGTTCACACAGGCGGCAGAGGTCATACATGCGCCATCTGTAACAAACACATTCTTTACGGAATGCACCTGGTTCCAGCTGTTCAGCACAGATGTTTTAGGATCGCGGCCCATACGTGCCGTACCCATTTCATGAATGGCCATGCCGGGGAAAGATCCGTTATCAAAAGTATGGATGTCCTTAGCGCCTGCTGCTTCCAGCATTTCAGCGGCATCGTTCATCATATCCTTACGCATCTTGGTTTCATTCTCAAAGAAGCCGGCATCGAATTTCAGCACCGGTTGTCCCCAGGCATCCTTAACGGAATTATCCAGCGTTACCTGGTTCTGCTCATAGGGCAGGCATTCTCCAAAACCACCCAGGCCCATGGTCCACGGACCGGGTTCTGTGAGCGCTTCTTTGAAATCTTTACCAACGCCCATTTCAGCAATACCGCGCTGCCATCCGCTGCGGCTGGCGCCACCCTGGTAACCAAAGCCGCGCAGGTAATCGCGCTTATCGCTGCCTATGTTGCGGTAACGCGGTACATAGATACCATTTGCACGGCGGCCAAAGTAATAATGATCATCAAACCCTTCAAAGGTACCGGAAGCGCCTGTACGGAAATGGTGATCCATCAGGTATTTACCCAGCACACCGCTATCATTGCCCAAACCATTCGGAAAACGTTTGGATATAGAGTTCATGAGCACAAAGGTGCTGCCCAGGGTAGAGCCGTTCACAAAAATGATCTTGGCATAGTACTCTGTCATTTCCTTGGTGTGCTTATCAATTACTTTTACACCGGTAGCTTTGCCTTTTGCATCATCATAAATGATGGAGTTCACAATAGAATCCGGGCGTAAGGTAAGGTTACCGGTAGCCCTTGCAGCCGGCAGGGTAGATGACTGTGTGCTGAAGTATGCGCCAAAGGGGCAACCGCGGCTGCACAGGTTACGGAACTGGCATTGCGTACGGCCGGGTAATGGCTGGGTGATGTTAGCCACACGGCCCATGGTGATCCTGCGGTCTTTGAACTTGGCCTCTACTCTTTTCTTCACTTCTGTTTCCACACAGTTCATTGGCATGGCAGGCATAAACTTGCCATCCGGCAGCTGGGGCAGCCCTTCGGCCTGACCGCTGATACCGGCAAAGGTTTCTACATAATCATACCAGGGCGCCAGATCTTTATAACGGATAGGCCAGTCAACAGCAATACCATCTTTCAGGTTGGCTTCAAAATCAATATCGCTCCAACGGTACGACTGGCGGCCCCACATAATGGATTTACCGCCCACAATATCCGGGCGGTACCAGTCAAAGCGTTTTACTTCGTTATACGGGCTGTCTGAATCTTTGATCCAGAACTTTTCATTATGTTCGCTGTAAGGGTAATCGCGTTTCAGCTTGGGATGTGTTTCCCGCTGCTCATTGGTGATACGGCCACGGTGCGGAAATTCCCACACGTCCTTGGTAGCAGTATCATAGTCTTTTACGTGCTCCAGTGGTTTACCACGATCCAGCATTAATACTTTCAGACCTTTTTCTGTGAGCTCTTTAGCGGCCCATCCGCCACTTACGCCGGAGCCTATTACAATAGCATCATACGTATTCTGCTCCTGCGCTTTTATATTAAGATTCATGGAATTTCAGTTTTTGTAATTGATCAAATAAGCAGTAAAGCGTTAGCTGCGAAGCTATCTGCATTACACGTTCAACTTTGGATGAATAGCTGTTGATAATGGCCGGCATCTTATGACACTGCCCAGGCCTTATCTCCCTTCTTGTAGGGTATGCAGCCTTCATATTTACCGGGAACAGCTACATAACGCAGGGCTTTGGTAGCGCCGGGTTCAGAGGTGAAGTAGCCTAAGAGGGTAAGCTCTTTAATAAACTGGAAGTAATGCGTGGGATCATCTTTCCCTTTGTTCTCACGTTTATTATAAGCTACACGCTCTTTATCAATTTCCGTTAACACGGCTGTTCTCTGCTCTGCAGTCAGGTCAGCAAAAGCCTTTTTATACTGTTTGTTACTGGCTTCATCTATTTTTTTCAGACCATCCAGCAGGATCTGTTGATCTTTTTGCTCATAACAATCATTCATCATCGTAACGATGAAATCATCTACCTTGGCCGCTTTCGCACCAGGCGTACCGGTTTCCGGGATAATGGTTTCCGCTATTTCAGCTAGTGTGGATTTGGTTTCCGGCGCCTGCAGGGCATAGTTCTTGGGCGCAGAGCTTGTACAGCCATCCAGGGCCGCTAACGTGGAAGCAGAAATGGCGCTACCCAGCAACAGGGCAACGTTCTTGATAGCATCTCTTCTATTCATAATGGTAAATTGATTTGACCTTTCGGCTCAAGTTTTGAAAAAAAAAGCAAAAAACAAACACCGTCCGTAAAATAATCAATAATGGATAATTAAGTACTACTAACCTTTTTTAGATGACCGGCCGGAAATTCCGGTACATTAACAATTTTCATAACATGCACTCCCCTATTTAACAGCCTGAACCATAAATAAAAAGCGGCTGTCCCCTACAGAACAGCCGCTTTAATATTAATTGTTAATTCTTAATTATTCACTACATAACATACTTCCCTTTATTATCTACCAGTACCACCGGCAGGCGGTGATGCTTTTCAAAATAGTCGTACGCGGTTTTCAGCTCTACCCAAAACTGCTGGGAGCTGTTATCGGTTAAGGATACGCCGCCCAGGTAATCCATAGAGCGGGTATTGCCGAATTTAACGGGGTATACATGCACCGGTATAAAATCCTGTCCGGCGTTCTTGGCATTCACCGCCAGAATGTACACTTCCTCAATAAACTCGTCGGTTAAGGGAATACAGCCAATAGTGAGGCAGCTGCCATGAATATAAATTTCACCACCCGGCTTTTTTGCATCGCTCAATATTTTATCGGAGTAGTTGGGATAGTTTAAACCCAGTGACAGGTGATAGTTGCTGTTAGGATTAAAATCGTTGATGTAGTAGAACCCTTCCGGTACCTGGCGGTCGCCTTCCTTACGTTTAGGCCCCATTTTGCCGGAGAGGGTGCAAACCCGGTATGATTTAAACAGGCGGAAGGTATCGCTGGCATTGTTCTTTACCCAGATCTCCAGCTCACTGTCCAGCTTAAAGGAACGCAGGAAAATGTATTTGGCCGGGTAGGTGAGCCCTTTTTTCTCAAACTCTTTTTTCAATGCTTCCTCTTTTTCGCGATACGCCACGCCCACCTTGGGAAACAGCTTCTGGTTCTCCAGGAACGACTGTTGTGCCTGGGCCGCCACAGATACGCTACACATCAATAATACCGCTGCAATAATCCGCTTCATATACTTTTAAAAAGAATTTTTAACCATATATACCCTTTAACCGGGTCATTTTACTCCGTTGGATAGGTTTAAATATGCTAACACGAACAATAATAGTGCAAAAATAATATATATAACAATACCAACTTTACGATTCACCAGCTTAATAATATAATGGTTGTGGCCCTCGTAAATCAGATAAGCTGTAATGGCTTGAAATATACCCCCTAACAGGAACAAGATACCGAATAATGTTTGTGTCCTCATAAAACAAACGTGCTATCGTTGTGGATTATTGTCAAAATTACGAGGGTATGGGCGGATGTGCAAGTAAAGGGTGGGCTGAGATGCTAAAGGTAAGTTAAAATGCTGCTGCCGGGGGTGGTGGGTAATCCAAAACACTGATAATTAAGGGCTGGCCCTCGCCAGCCCCTATCCTATTTCATCAGAGGTTGCCTCTACGCTCCTGTTCTCTTTCTATGGATTCAAAAAGCGCTTTAAAATTGCCTTTCCCAAAGGATTTGGCGCCCTTACGCTGTATGATCTCAAAAAATACTGTTGGGCGGTCCTGGATGGGCTTCGTGAAGATCTGCAGCAGGTAGCCTTCTTCATCCCGGTCTACCAGGATGCCCAGCTCCCGCAGCGGTGCAATATCTTCGTCAATATGCCCTACCCTTTCCAGCAGCTCATCGTAATAAGAGCCGGGCACGGTCAGGAACTCCACACCACGGCGTTGTAATTCGCCTACGGTATGTATTATATCATTGGTGGCAATGGCCACGTGCTGTACGCCGGGGCCGCCGTAAAAATCCAGGTACTCTTCTATCTGCGATTTCTTTTTGCCTTCGGCCGGCTCATTGATGGGGAATTTCACACGGCCGTTGCCATTGCTCATTACCTTACTCATAAGGGCCGAGTATTCGGTGGAAATATCCTTATCGTCAAAAGAGATCAGGTTGTGAAAGCCCATGGTATTGCCGTAAAAGCTTACCCAGGTGTTCATCTCGTTCCAGCCTACATTACCCACGCAATGATCTACATACTGCAAACCGGTATCAGCGGGGTTATACACGGTTTTCCATTCCTTATAACCGGGCAGGAACAGGCCTTTGTAGTTTTTACGCTCTACAAAAATATGTACCGTATCGCCGTAGGTATGAATGCCGCTGCGCACCACCTCCCCATGTTCGTCTTTTTCAACGGTGGGCTGCATAAAAGGTTTGGCGCCCCTTTTCACGGTTTCTTCAAAAGCGGCGCGGGCATCATCTACCCACAGGGCCAGCACTTTAACACCATCGCCGTGCTTTTCTATATGGCTGGATATTTCATTGCCCGGTTTCAATGGCGTGGTAAGCACAAAACGCAGCTTGTTCTGTACCAGCACATAGGAACAGCGGTCGCGCATGCCGGTTTCAGGGCCTGCATAGGCCACAGACTGAAAGCCAAAAGCAGTTTTGTAAAAGTGAGCGGCCTGTTTGGCATTGCCTACATAGAATTCAACATAGTCGGTACCGTTCAGCGGTAAAAAATCCTGGGTGTTGTTATTTACCACAGGTGCAGTAGCTGTATGCATATATGAGCGGATTTTAGAAAGTTTTGGTGTATGATGATTGGTTTATGAATGCGGGTGTATGAAAACGCCTGCAGGCATGCAATACCGTTGGAGTAATAGCTCAGAAAAAAATAAATGATAAGGAAGATACTACCCAAAGGCAGCTGCTGCCGGCTATTAAGCCGTTAACGAATCCATGGCCAGGGTAGCCATTAAAAAGTAGTATGTATGCAGGTTGTGCATGAGAGATTGTTGCTACTGCAAGTATACGAAAGTATTTGGGAATTAAGGGGATTATTTCATTTTCATTTG
>NZ_DATCRF010000258.1:0-8141 GCF_036569125.1 Chitinophaga sp.
ATCAGGGCCAATATGGATAAAGTAGGCGTTAGCGCCGCCAACCGCGATAGTTATGTAAATAATGCCGCTGTAAGTGTAGGCGCCGCCAACATTACCCTTGACCTGATCATGAAAGAAAAATACGTAGCCATGTTCCTGAACCCGGAAGCATGGGTAGATGCAAGAAGGTTTGATTATAAGTACAAGGATTTTCACCTGCCGGAGAATGCCGTGTTAAGCACCTTCATCCGCCGGGTAGCTTACCCAACTATTGAAACCAGCCGTAATGCCGCGAATGTACCGCCAGTAGGGGCGTTGTCGGATAAGTTGTGGTGGGATCAATAAATTAATAATGAATAATTGAGAATTAATAATTAAATGCAGCGACTGTTAACCTGCATTTTAATTTCAAAATAAAGGAGGCAAGTATTCGTGTAATACTTGCCTCCTTTATTATTTATTATTAATTCTTAATTATTAATTATCTACCCCGCTAATCTTCCAAAAACGAGATACGCCACCACCAGCGTAAAGAAAATATTAAACAGCTGCGCAATAATAAACGCCATGGCAGGGCGGCCGTTCTCCATCTTAAAAATATCGGTGAACTTGGTTTCCAGCCCTATACAGGTAAAGGCCAGCGCAAACCAGTACGTTTGCAGCTCTTTCAGCGATCCTTTGGCAGCAGCTACCACATCCCGCGGCAACACAAAGGAAAATAACAGGGATGCCAGTACGAAGCCCAGCACAAATTTGGGAAAACGTTCCCAGATGGTTTTCAGCCCCGGTTTTTTATCAGCGCTCACCTCTTTTTTAGTAACCGTCCAGTATACGGAAATAAAGAATGCGGCAAGACCTAACAGTACGTTCTGCGAAAATTTCACCAGGGTAGCGTATTTCAGCGCTTCTTCGCCCAGCAGCGTACCTGCTGCTACCACGGCGCCGGAAGTATCAATGGTGCCGCCCAGCCAGGCCCCGGCCACTGCGGGCGACATACCCGCCCAAATAGCAATATAGGGCATGATCAGCATCATGGGAATGGCTACGATCAGCACCAGCGATATTACATGCGATAATTTACGGTTATCGCCCTCGATAGCGCCGGAAGTAGCAATAGCAGCCGATACCCCGCAAATGGATACCGCGCTGGAGATCATCATCCTGAACTCATCATCCAGCCCCAGCTTTTTACAGATCCAGAAAGAGAAATACCATACCGTAAATACTACCACCACAGATTGCAGGATCCCCAGCCCGCCGGCATTGATAATATCCTGGAACAGCACATTGGCGCCCAGCAATATCAAACCGATCTTGATGAACAGCTCCGTTTGTATTGCTGGTTTCAGCCAGGCAGGCACGCCCAGCACATTGTTAATGAAAAGGCCCAGCAACAGGCTGAATAACACCACTTCAATACCAAAGTCCTTAACAACTTTGTTGCTGGTGATCAGCTGTGCTACTAAGGTAATAAGCACAATACCCAGCAGGCTTACTGCCAGCTTTAGGGGTTGCATGTCTTTGGCCAGCAGGCGCGCCAGCAGCAGGCTGCCTAAAGCCCACAGGAAAAGGATGCCGGTTTGGCGTAACAGGTCAGGGCTTGTAAGCTGCGCCCATAAGCCGCCGCCGGTATTCCAGGCTCCAAATTTTGGTAACGCCGGTTTAAGGCCGCTACATACCAGTGCAATTGTCAGAAAAGCAATAATAACGGCTATCCAGTCTTCGTGGAGAGACTTCTTCATAGTCATGAAAAGGTTTTGATATGAGATAGCGCATGGTGGGTGCGAATTTGCAAGATACAAATCAATAATTAATAATGAATAATTAAGAATTAATAATCATGGAAGAAATAATCCACCTAATGGAGTACCCAGTTATTGCACAACGAAGTAAAAGCAACCATCGCACAACAATCCCTGCGATTATTAATTATTCATTCTTAATTATTAATTAGGTAGCGGTGGTAGCAGTGCTAATGAAAAAATAGATATCCCAGCACCACCGCCGCTATTACCCCAACAACATCTGCAATCAAACCGCAGGTAAGGGCATAACGGGTGTTCTTGATATTTACAGAGCCAAAGTACACGGCCAGTATATAAAAGGTAGTTTCGGTAGAGCCCTGCATGATACAAGCCAGGCGGCCCGCAAAGGAATCAGCGCCGTAATGCTGCATGGTATCTACCATTAACCCGCGGGCAGCGCCGCCGCTCAGGGTTTTCATGAGGCCTACCGGTAACGCCGGTACGAAGTCTGTATTAAAGCCCATCCAGGCAAACAGGCTGCCGATGCCATTCACGATATAATCCATACAGCCGGTGCTGCGGAATGCGCTGATAGCAACCAAAATGGCCACCAGGTAAGGGATAATGGATACTACGGTCGAAAATCCGTCCTTGGCCCCATCAATAAACACTTCGTACACATTGATCTTTTTTACGAACCCCAGCACCAAAAAAGAAACCAGGATAGAAAAGATCACCAGCCCGCCCAGCATACCCGTATAGGTAGCTACTTCGGCAGGTGGCATATTGTGCATCCAGGCGTACAAGCCCCACATCAGCAGTCCAAAACCACCTAAGAACACCAGCATGGGCAGGTTAAACAGGTTAATGCGCTGGTACAGCGCCACGGCTATAATACCGCTGATGAAGGAAATAAAGGTGCCGATCACCGTAGGAATAAAAATATCTGCCGGGTTGGACGCTCCATTGGCTAAGCGCATAGCCATTACAGAAGTAGGGATAATGGTCATGCCGGCCGTATTCAGCACCAGGAACATGATCTGGGCATTGGTAGCAGTATCCGGGGTAGGGTTCACCTCCTGCAGCTCTTTCATGGCCTTCAGGCCTACGGGGGTAGCGGCATTATCCAGGCCCAGCATGTTGGCGGAAAAATTCATCACAATAGAGCCCATAGCCGGGTGCTGGCGGGGCACCTGCGGAAACAGGCGGGAGAACAGCGGATCCACCGCCCGCGCAAAAATGCCGATCATACCGGCTTTTTCGCCTATGCGCATAATGCCCATCCAGAAGGTCATGATACCGGCCAGGCCCAGGGATATTTCCGCGCCGGTTTTGGCGCTGTCGAACATACCGGTCATCAGGGTAGAGAATACGGTGGTATCATGCAGGAAGATCAGGCGGATCAGCGCCACAATGAACGCGATCACAAAAAAAGCGATCCAGATGTAGTTTAATGCCATAGTTGTTATTTAGTCCACGGTCGATGGTCCATAGTCCATGGCCGTTCCGCGTATGATTTATATTGCGCTTAAATGTTATAGACAACCCTCTGTTGTCCATACACCATCTGCCAAATCTAAACGCTAAAATTGTAAATTAAAAATGATATGTGGAAATAGTCCATAGTCGATGGTCCATGGTCCATAGCGTACTTCGGCTGGCCGGCAGTCCATGGATCACGGCTTATAGTGCATTTTGCACCAGAATTCCCCGCAAATCTTCCTCCCCGCAGCAGGCAATGGACCATCAACCATGGACCATGGATTTCTCCTTTCCCCGCAAACCCGCCACCCGCACCGTTCTATGGACCATGGACTATGGACCATCGACTATTCAACTATTTCCCCTATCTTTGCGGGCAAATTTTTAAAAAATGGCGTTGCAAGCAGGAATAGTAGGATTGCCGAACGTAGGAAAATCAACTTTATTTAACGCAGTTAGTAACAGCGCCAAAGCACAGGCCAGCAACTACCGGTTCTGCACCATTGAGCCGAACGTAGGCCTGGTGGATGTGCCGGATGCCCGCCTGTTCAAGCTGGAAGAGCTGGTAAAACCTAACCGCGTAGTACCCACTACCATCGAATTTGTGGACATTGCCGGCCTGGTAAAAGGCGCCAGCAAGGGAGAGGGCCTTGGGAACAAGTTCCTGGCCAATATCCGCGAGGTAGACGCCATTGTACACGTGATCCGTTGCTTTGAAGACGATAATATATTAAGGGAAGAAGGTCCTATCAACCCGGTAAGCGATAAAGAGATCATTGACACCGAACTGCAGCTGAAGGACCTGGAAACCGTGGAAAAGAAGATTGCCCGTACGGAAAAGATGGCCAAAACCGGCGGCGATCCTAAAGCCAAAAAGGAATACGAAACCCTGAAACAGTGCCAGGAATGCCTGGAGCAGGGTAAGAACATCCGCTCCCTGGGATTAAGCAAGGAAGACCGCAGCGCTATTGCCGACCTGTTCCTGTTAACGGAAAAGCCGGTATTATACGTAGCTAACGTAGATGAAGCCTCCCTGCATACCGGCAACAAATTCTCCAAAGCCCTGGAAGAATCCGTAAAGGGCGAAAACGCACAGGTAATTGTTATGAACAACTCCATTGAAGCCCAGATCTCCGAAATGGAAGATCCGGCCGATAAAGAGCTGTTCCTGTCAGAATACAACCTCACAGAGCCCGGCCTGAACCGCCTGATCCGCTCCGCCTACAAACTCCTGAACCTGATCACGTATTTTACGGCTGGGGTACAGGAAGTACGCGCCTGGACCATCCACGAAGGCTGGAAAGCGCCGCAGGCCGCCAGCGTGATCCACACCGATTTTGAAAAAGGCTTTATTAAAGCAGAGGTGATCGCCTACGACGATTATGTGAAGTATGGCTCAGAAACTGCTGCCCGCGATAACGGCCGCCTGCGTATTGAGGGTAAGGAATACCTGGTGAAGGATGGCGATGTGATGCACTTCAGATTTAACGTATAGTTTAAAGATATCCCAACTCGGTTGGGGGTTACAACAAAATAGAAGGTCCTGGCATAAGCCAGGACCTTCGCCAATTTAAGGAGTGAGTAAGCTATAAGTTATACCCCAGGGAAGCATAGTATTGCGCTCCCACGGTAGGATTACCCCATGATTGTATATATGTTTTCTTCAGGATATTAGCGCCGCCGATCTTCACGGTGGTTTTCGCTTTCGGGAAGAATTTGCTGATCTGTGCATCCAGTGTGCCGTAGGCAGGGATCTCGCTGAGGGCGCGTGTATTCACTGCAGGAGATACGAAGGTGGAGTTCCAGATGAACTTATCCTGCCAGCGCCAGGTAACATTAAAGCCGAAATTAGAGCTGGCAATGTTACGGTTGCCTACGTACAGGTTGTAGCGCACTTTAGGCGTGTTCCACATTACGCCTGCGCTGGTCAGCCCTTCATCATCCCGCAGGTCGTTATAGGAAATATTACCACCTGTTACAAAGTTCAGCGGCAGGGAATAGTCTATGCCCAATGCCCATCCCCAGGATTTAATATCCCTTTCAAGGTTTACCGGGATGGAGTAGATCTGGCTGCCGCCGGCGCCGTCCGGTTTTACCAGTGCCTGCACGCCGTTATAATTCTTAAAGTTATTGCTGTATACATAAGCGTCCACCAGCACCTTATTAGCAAACAGGCCCTTATAACCTACTTCAAATGCTACAATGCGCTCCGGTTCAAAATCGCGGAACTGGTATTGCTGCGGGTTGCCTGCCTGTACGGATTCCAGGGTATATATTGGTCCGTTCTTCAGGCCGAAGCGGTCTATCATTAAGGGAATGCCGCCAATCAGGCGGTACTGCGGCGTCTGCAGGTCAATATACTGATCCTGGCAGGTGGGGATGCGGAAACCGGTTTGATAGGAAGCGCGGATGTTATGCGTTTTCAGGAAGGTGTATACCGCGGAAAGGCGGGGGCTGAACTGTCCTTTAAAGTTCTCGTTCTTATCGTAACGGATGGAGCCTGTGAGGTGTATGTGATCTTCTACCAGGCTTTTTGCCACCTGCACATAACCGCCGTATTCATTAATGCGGAATTCTTTGCCGTTATCATCCAGGGCAAAAAGAGAGCCGCCGGAATTGAGGGCATATATGCGGTAGTTGCCGCCCACCAGCACTTCAGCAAAAGGTATCAGGTCGCTGAAGTTATACATGAACTCTGCCTGGTACAGGTTTGTTTTATCATTGAACTTGGCGCCTACACCCCTGGCATCGCCGGGAATGGCTTTGCTCTTAACGGTATCAGCCGCATTGTCAAAGGCGGCCGTGCCGGGCATCAATCTGCCCTGATCAGCAGCGGCTCTTGCACTATTATGGAAATTGGTTGATCCTCCTTTTGCAGCAGCGGTGGCGGCAGCAAATGCCTGCGCCGGGTTCTGGCCTTGCTGGAGCGCGGCTTGAAAAGCCTGACTGAAGGTACCTAATGCGGCCCCCGCATAAGCGCCAAAATACTGGGCAAACCAGCCATTAGCGCCGGCGCTGGGTTTCCAGGCTTCATTAATACCCTGGGCCAGGGTGCCGATGGCGTAGCTGTCGCCCGCCCTTTCCTGGGTGGTGTACAGGCGTACGTAGAAGTTGCTGCCTTTCAGCTCTGCCTTATATTGACCCATGCGGAAGTTTTTAATAGAGTAGCGGTCTGCACCGGTATATACTGTAGTACCGGTACCATAGCTGCCCTGTATAAATGCTTCCAGGTTATCCCTGATACGGTAGTGGATGGCGCCGTTGATCTTCATGTTCTTGGTATTATAATCTGCCAGGGAACGTTCATCGTAACCGGTGCGGGATACAAAGGTGTTGGCGCTGTCCGGCATAAAAGCATTAAAGATCTGGCCCGGGGTGATCAAACCACCGGTAGCGGCAGAAAGCTGCGCAATACCCATACCCAGCGGATTGTTGGGCGTAAGCGCTGCGGGCCGCAGGTTAGCGTACATGTTTACATTGGTCTCATCGCCATAGGTATTCACCCCGTTATAGGCCGGGTTATTGGCGCGTGTGCCATCCTGCAGGTTATGGCCATTCAGGATGCTCTGGTCGCGGTTATCATAAGCCTGCCAGTCATCAGCTTTGATGTAGCCAAAGTTCACTTTAAAGGCCCATTTGTTATTGAAGGCATGCGCGTAACGCACCGTTATATCGTAGTAGCCGGTGGTGGCTTTGCTGCGGCCGTCATCTGATAATATACCGGATTTAACATTAGCGCTCAATCCCTGGTGTTCAAAAGGATTTTTACTGTTCATCAGCACAATGCCATTCAGCGCATTTGGCCCGTACAGGGCAGATGCCGCGCCGGGCAGCAGCTCCACGTTATCCATATCAAGCTCAGTAATGCCTACTATATTACCTACAGAAAAGTTCAGACCGGGCGCCTGGTTATCCATACCATCGATCAGCTGCAGCACGCGGGTATTACCATTGCTGTTAAAACCGCGGGTGTTCACTGATTTAAAGGTGAGGCTCTGCGTACTCATCTCTACACCTTTCATATTAGCCAGGGCATCGTAGAATGTTGGTGCAGGGGTAGCTTTAATAGCACGAGAATCCAGCTTTTCAATAGATACCGGTGATTGCAGGATGCTTTGCGCTACGCGGCTGGCCGCTACTACTACTTCCTGTCCCAGCACTTCAGTGGATGACAGCTGTACGCTCAGCGATTCGCCGGCATTGCTTACCAGCACTTCTTCACTTTTAAATCCTACATAGGAAAATACCAGCGTTAATGGCAAGCTGCGGGAGGTGTTAAGCTTAAAGTTACCGCTGGCATCTGAAATAGTGCCGCTCAGGGAGCCTTTCACGCTAACGGTTACACCGGCCATTTTTTGTCCGGTAGTTTTGTCGGTGACCGCGCCACTGATGGAAATTTGTTGTGCTTGTGTTACAGACCATAGGGAAATAAATAAGAATACGGCACACAAACAGGTTTTAAGGAAAGTGTTCTTCATACCAGGTAGAATTTATGTTTTGGTTGAGCTGGGGGATGTAGGTTATATTTATTTTTACTAAAAATAACGAATGATTGTGAATTAACAATTAATTATTATGTGGTAATGAGGGGGTGGAATTTTGGGTTAAAAACGGTGTATTTTGCTGATTTGAGATTTAACCCGGTTGTAACATTACATGAAAAAGAAATTGATAATAATATTATTGCTGTATGTTATTCCTGTGACTTCCTGCAATAGAGTTTTTTTAGCTAAGAAATCAAGGATGTTTTATTTTCAGGATGAACGCCTTAGATTCAACCGGTTGTATTACAGGGCTTGCAATGTAGAGAAAGAAGCAGGGCTGAAACCTGATCTTGTATGTTAACTAAATTATTTTAACAATGTCCGTAATAGAGGTTTTACATGAAATTATACCCATTGTAATTGGCATTGTGATGATCGCTGCTTTTTTTGT
>NZ_DATCRF010000259.1:0-9223 GCF_036569125.1 Chitinophaga sp.
TACCCAGGCGCTGTTCTGGCAACGGCCGGTATAAGGTATCACCTCGGAGATCCCGCTGCTTACATCCGTAAGCCGGTAAGTATAAGTGTTGCCATTTTGTTTTACTGTTAACACCTTACCATACCGGTAGTCCAGTATCAGGCTGCTGTCCGGCGATGCATATACAGGTGTGAGTGAAAAGTTCTGGGCATAAGCGCTCATCTCCACCAGGAGAAGTAGCAAAAAGGGGTAAATTTTTCGCATAGTTGTTATTTGAGAGTTGATCGAATGCTCACTTATTGGTTGCAAACATTACCGTGTCTTCAGATCAGGGGCTGTATTAGCATAGGAAAGCCTTGCGTATCTCTTGATTATGGATTGATGGTTATTGTGTAAGTAAGATAACAATTTCCTGTTTACATAGGAAGTGTTCATGATTAACAAAGCATAAATTATTTCAGCTGCCCGGTTTGCTGATGTGATCCGGAATAAGATAGCTGCTCCATTCACCTGGAGCAGCCATTATCCTTTAAAGGTATTTTTTAACTGTTGTTCCAATAAGCGTTACTGATCCCATTAATTGCTCATTTGGTAAGTCAGCATTGTCCATTAATTTAATATTTACAGTATGGTATTATTCATTGCCTTCCTGTTAAATAATCTTTGCATTAATTCCGGGAAACGTAACACTGCTGCTATCCAAACAAAAGCCTCAATTGCTATTGGAAATACAATATTCTGCTGATGTTGCAAATGAGTAGCGATAGCACCGCCTAAATAGGACGATAATAATAATGTTCCCAGCAGCCCGGTTCTTGGATATAAGAACAGTAAAACCGATAAGATCTCAATTACGCCCAGCAGGGAATAGGTTGCTGCAGAAAGTCCGAACGATGCTCCCATCTGTAAGGCATGCGCGCTTCCGGTAATTTTATCAAATGCTGATGCAGCAAGCATCAGGCCTATCAATCCGCTTAGGATCCAGCCAACGGTATTTTTTGTTTTAAATGTCATACTTCAAATTTTTAAACAGCCAGGCCGCCATCAATGAAAAATTCTGCACCGGTAATGAAGGAAGAGGTGCTGTCGTCCGCCAGGTAAGCAACCATCTTTGCTACGTCTTCGGCTGTGCCGATCTTTGCCAGCGGCATTTGCGCCAATATATTTTCTGTCATACCTTTTAAGGTAGCTTCATCAAAGCCGAATTTGCCGATCATTTCAGTCTGCGTAGGACCGGGATTTACTGTGTTAACCCTAATTTTTCTCGGGGCCAGCTCTTTAGCTGCTATTTTGGCCAGGTGCCCAACGGCCGACTTACCAGCTGCATATACTGAGCTGCCAGGCATGGTCATGGCCGTGCTGTTCGAAGTCAGGAAGATAACCGAAGCGCCATCACTCAGCAGCGGAATAAACTGCTGCAGGGTGAAAAAACTGCCTTTGAAGTTAATGTCTGTCATCGCATCAAACTGTTCTTCGGTAGTATATTCAATGGGTGAAAAAAAGGCTACACCTGCATTGATAAACAGTACATCTACCTTGCCACTTATATTCTTTACTTCGCCGGCCAGCTTTTTTATGTCCCGAAGGTTTGCCTGGTCAGCCAATTTTCCGGTTACCTCCAGCTCCTGGGCGGCTTTATGCAATGCATCTTCCCGTTTTCCGGTTATAACTACCGTGGCTCCCTGCGATTTAAATTCTTTCGCGGTTGCATAGCCAATACCACTATTCCCGCCTGTAATTACAACTACCTTGTCTTTAAATTTTTCCATGTGATCATAATTTTAAGTGCCGTACAAAGTTGATAGATTATAGGGTATATTTGTAACCAGTTACAAAGTAGTAAGTAGTTACAAACAGGATAGTACATGAAAGACAATTTAGATGTAGCGTGTGAAAACGTACATTCTTTTATTCAGGATACGTTGTACGTTGTTAATGGAAAATGGAAGCTGGTTATCCTTTCAATATTGGTAAATAATGGAACCAAACGCTTTGGGGAGCTGTCCAGGGAATCAGGAATCTCTCCGCGGATCTTATCGAAGGAATTACATGAGCTTGAATTGAATCAGCTGGTAAGCCGGAGGGTTTGCGATACAAAACCTGTTACGGTTGAATATTCTTCAACGGAGTATGCTGAAACGCTTAAAGAAGTGATTGGCGCCATGATCCGCTGGGGCCAGAACCACCGGAAAAAGATCAAAGGACAATAGAAGAGCTGATCGGTGCGGGTTATAAGTTTGCCATATTTCTTTATCATTTTCTCAGAGTGCGGATCTTTACAACGTTATGATAAATAGTACGGATATATACACAGATGGCAGCTGTAACACGCAAAACGGGCTGGGCGCATGGGTTGCCATCATATTGTCGGGGGAAGAAAAGACTGTTCTATCCGGCAAGGTGCCGGATACCACACATAACAGAATGGAACTTTACGCGGTCATAGCGGGGATCAGTTATGCGGCAAAAACGTTCAAATCACTACGTATTTACTCAGACAGCCAGTATGTAACCGGCTTGATGGAACGAAGGGAGAAATTGATGGCTGCGGATTTTATCACCGGCAAAGGAACGGAAATGAGGAATGCAGATCTCGTAAAGGAATTCTATGCGTTGAGCAGGCACACCGAATTAACATTCATTAAAGTGAAAGCCCATCAAAAGAAAGGCGTTGACGTTAATGTCAATATTGAAGCAGATAAATTAGTGAGGAAGATCATGCGTGAAGGGATCTGATCATTTATTATTACAGATCACACAACCAGCGTAGTGCTTGTACACCCTATGCTCGTCACATTTATCATACCGGTTTATTATACCGTCAAAATCAAATATTGGAATTTCATTTTCCATGTCTATATGCTCAATCTTGAAATCATGGATCATCTGTCTAAACTCCGCTAAGGTCTCAAAGATCATTTCCGCCGGAGTATAGCTTAACAGCTCCCAGTTTGCCTTTTCCGCTGCCAGATCAATCACCTTAAGAATAAATTGTTGCTGCTCATAAAAATTTTCTTTGTTCCAGATCATTTCACTAATGTCAAACCCCTCAAATCCCATCCCCAATATCATCCAGTCACGTTGGCTAAACCAGATCATGAGGTCTTGCTGATATTTTTCTGATGCAATGTCTGAACCCGCTAAACAAATTGTTTCAATAAAAACGGAGGTCAATCCATTACTCATAAGAATTGCGCTGTCGTTTATTTTTTCGTTTGTAATGATATTTCCCATGTGCTGAAATTACTGCCTGCATTAAACCTCAAAAACTTTATTCAATTCTATAACGTGCTTTCCGGTTCCGAAAACTTTGGGCGCCTTCGCCAGCTTCTCCGCAAGTATTGATGTAGGCAGCGGCCGGAATTTCCTGATCAGTCCAAAGCCATTCAGGAAGTTTAAAACGCCTGCCATTAAACGCTCCCCGGCCCGGTCAGAACCTTTCCGTAACAACAAGCCGGGCCTGAAAATAATGTACTGATCAAATGCAAGGCTGTCAATACCCTCTTCCAGCTTACCCTTTATCTGCGAATAAAAAAGCTTACTGTTAGCCGCAGCGCCATAAGCAGACAATAAAACGACCCGGGAAACGCCGTTTGCCCGCGCAAGCTCAGCAAACTTCAGCGGGATCTCATAGTCGATATGCAGCTGTTTATCCTTGGAGCCGGCTGTTTTCAGGGTAGTTCCCAGGCAGGAGAACCAAACATCCCCTTTGATAGATCCGGCTATTGCTTCCAGTTTATCAAAATCAGTCAGGATCTCTGTTAATTTAGGATGACTTATTGCACCAGCACGGCGTACGAATATTACCACCTCCGTATAGGCCGGATCGTTCAACAATACATTCACCAGGTCTTTTCCGGTAGCGCCTGTAGCTCCGATGATCAAAGCTTTCATATTTATATAGGGTTTATATTTTCAAATTCAAAAACCGGCTAACCGGGTCCTAAATTAGCCGTTTTTGTTTGATGCTACAAAGCTCAGAAGTAAATGAAAGGAGTACCTGACACAAATGCGTCAAAAAATAAGGATGGGCTAATTGCTGCTGCCGGACGGGTTTTTCATTTAGGCTTGTTGAACGAATTTTCCTATATTTACCAAGCCTGTAATTGCCAACAAAACACAGGGTATATTTAAAATGATTCCACGCTAAGATGGATAGCAGCAAGGTCATGATCAGCACCCCATCAGGAATAAAAGTCCGGTCTAGAGTTAAAATGTCCACGTATTTCTTTCCCTGTACCTTTCGGTAATCGCATGATACCTTATAACGCTACGGCTTAAACGTTGTGACCTCAAAGCATCGGGAATCATTGTATATATCAACAGGCGGTAAACATAGCGACAGGGCAATGGGTTTTGCTCCTTTATTCACAAGAGAATGGCTACACAAAAATGTTTGTAAAGCAAAAGTGTATTGCATGGCTGGTGGGGGTACTGTTTTGTAATGTACTTAAAGCCCAGTTGCCTGTACCGGTTCATGCGCCCTGTGGCGCACCTGCTACTATTTCAGGAGTTGTGAATACTTATTATCCGGGATTGAACGATCTGAATACCGGTGGCCGTACTATTAACTTAGGCCCTGCTACCGGCAATGCAACGCCCCTGGTGGCAGGCGATCGCGTGTTAATTATACAAATGCAGGATGCCACTATCAATACCACCAACACACCGGCCTATGGCGGAAACGGAACAGGAGGTAACGGCCTCATAGATCCCGGCTACAGCGGACTGTTTGAATTTGGCCAGGTCAGAAGCTTTGCCGGAGGCGTGCTAATCCTGCGGGATCCATTGCAGCACAGCTACCGGGCAGTAAGCGGCATACCCAACCGCAAATCTGCTTACCAGGTGGTGCGGGTACCGGCATACCAGAACGTTACTTTAGGAGGAACGGTTGCGGCCGCCGCCTGGGATGGCTCAAGCGGCGGCATCGTAGCATTTCACGCCTGGCAGATCTTAAACATGAACGGCTATGAAATTACCGCTACAGGGCTAGGGTTCAGGCCCGGCAAGATCAACTCCGCCGGCGGCTTATACAATATCCAGGATTTCGTAAGTAATACCTATGGCAGCTACGGAGAAAAAGGTGAAGGTGTTGCCGGCACACCCAACGGCACCTGGGCCGCCACCGCAGGAGGGTATGAGAACGGCAGCTTTGGAAGAGGCGCGCCCGCCAATGCAGGCGGAGGCGGCAATGCACACAACTCGGGAGGCGGAGGCGGCGCTAATTTTGGTGATGGCGGAAAAGGAGGATACCAGTACTCCGGCCCCCAGGATGTGGGCGGGCGTGGAGGCAAAGGAATAAAAACAGGCTTACCTGGCCATATTATCATGGGTGGCGGCGGTGGCGGCGGTCATCAGAATAACAATGCTGCCGAAGGCGGAGAACATGGTGGTGGCATTATTATGATCACTGCCAGCGCTATCCTTGGCACAGGCATTATTAGTGCCGATGGCCTGAGCGCAGGCCCCTCAACAGATGATGGCGCAGGCGGCGGCGGCGCTGGTGGCAGCATTGTGCTGTCCTACACCGGTACTTTGGACGCCGGCATCACGTTAACAGCCAGGGGAGGAGCCGGTGGCAACGAGACCTTCCTGGCCCGCCATGGCTCCGGCGGCGGTGGCGGTGGAGGGGTGATCATAACCAGTACGCCTGCTGCAGCCGATGTTTCCGGGGGATTAAGAGGGCTCTCAAACGGAACGGAGTGGGGAACGGTAGACGGAGAACCGGGAACCACGCAGGATCTGGACCTTTCACCCCTGCAGCCTACAAGCACCCTGATACCATTACTGCAGGTAAAGGATACCACCTTTTGCGCACCAGCCACCATAGACATAACCGGCAACAATGTTATTACTGACCGGGATCAGGGCCCCGAATTTTTACTAAGCTTTTGGACAGATATCCTTACCACCATTCCGGTACCCACGCCACAGGCAATCAGTCAAAGCGGCACCTACTACATAAAGCTCACCAATACCAATACCAAATGCGAAGTGGTGGCGCCGGTACAGATCACGGTTCATTCACAACCCTCGTTAATATTGGCTGCAACATCGCCATCCTGCATGGGAAGCGGCAATGGAAGCATTACACCCACTCCCGGTAATGGCACAGGGCCCTATGAATACAGCAGTGACGGAGGACTTAGCTGGAACAGCGCTATTCCAAATAATCTGCCTGCCGGCGCTTACAGTATTATTACAAGAGATAGCTATGGATGTATTTCCCAACCCGCATCCGCTACCCTTACTGATCCGCCTTTGCTGGTGCTCAGCGAAGTAACAAACGCCCATACAGATATCAACTGCTATGGTAACCGCAACGGGCAGCTACAGGTCAATGCTGCAGGAGGTAGTAACGGTTACGTGTATACTATTACATCGCCGGCAACAGGCGCTGTCACCAACAACACCGGCTTGTTCACCGGCCTGCCTGCAGGTATTTACAGCTCCACGGTAAGGGATAGCCATGGCTGCATTTCCCAGCCCGTATCTATAACGCTAACCGAGCCGCCCTTACTGGTGCTCAGCGAAGTAGCAAGCGCCCATGCAGATGTAAGCTGCCATGGCAACAGGAGCGGGCAGCTGCAGCTTACGGCTACAGGCGGTGCTAACGGTTACGTGTATACTATTTCTTCGGCAGCAACAGGCGATATCACCAATAACTCCGGCTTGTTCACCGGCCTGCCTGCTGGCGTTTATGCAGTTAGGGTAGCAGATGCAGCGCAATGCAGTCAAAGTACGGAGCTTACTATCCTGGAGCCACCACAGCTGAATGCAGCGCTTTTATCCAAAACAGATATTGAATGCGGCACACCGCTCAAAGGACGCATTGCGCTCACGGCAAACGGCGGCGTAGCGCCGTACCTGTTCGGGATAGGGAATGACGGTTGGCAGCCGGACAGTGTATTCACCGGGCTGGAGGCCGGCTCTTATACGCTGACAGTAAGAGACGATAACAATTGCCTCTCCGAACCGCTGCTAACCCAGATCTTCGCAGATGAAGGCTGCGACATCATTTTTCCTACTGCATTCACACCGAACGGAGATGGACGGAACGACCTGTTCCGGCCGAAAAACTATGGACATATCAGCAATTACCAGCTAAGCATTTACAACAGGTGGGGAGCAACCATTTTTCAGAGTAATGATCCCGCAGTAGGATGGGATGGTCATTTTAAAGGCGTATTAGCAGACACTGGCACCTTTGTGTGGGTGGCTACTTTTATGAACAAGGGAGGAGAGAAAAAAACGCTAAAGGGCACGGTTACACTGGTGAAATAATCCTGACGGTTGATCAGATGCGCTATGGTGTTGATTTTTAACGCATGAATAATTTCCTGTAACTAACGGTTACGAATATATGCAAATTGGCCACCATTATATATAATATATAATACCGTATTTTTTCAAAACAAAAAAAATAAATTATCCGGAATGCATTTTACTTTGTGTTTGTATTTAACCCGTTCACAAATTCTACGTATTTTAAAAATTATGTATGGCCTTATCTTTATGTAACCGTTAAACCACATCCAACTAATTTCAGATTCAAAGGCGAGCAAGACCACGAAAGACCCTGGCAGAAGTGTGCACTGTACACCCGCTGCAATGAGCTATTGTACCCTTCTCCCACATGACACACATGTTCTGATGAGCAGGTAGCATTGCCCGTCATGCACATGCCATGCCTTTATCACATGCATTTTTAACACCCTCAAAAAACTTTATCCATGTCCATCAATGTTCAATTCACAAAAGGGAGTGGCATCCGCCTTTACACGCCCGAAAAGGAAGAGTATCTTGATGCCGTATCCGGCACATTTAACCTGGCCCTTGGTTACAGCTATCCCGAGCTGGTAGATGCGCTGAAAAACCAGGTGGAAGAGCTGATCCACGTATCGTCCTCTTTCACCGGCCAGCTGGCGCAGGAGGTATTAGACAGCATCCTGGAGCATGCGCCGGAACATATTACCGACGGCTGGATGCGGGATATCATCGGTTCCACAGCCAATGAAGGCGCCGTAAAAATTGCCAACAAATACAACGGCAAAAATGAAGTGATCAGCCTTTCGCTGTCCCATCACGGGCAAACCTTGTTTGCCACCAGCATTTCCGGTAATGCCTTCCGCCGCAGGTCATTTTCCAATACCCTGGTTACGCAGAATGGTATTGTGCCGGCGCCTTACTGCTACCGCTGTCCGTATTCCGCAAAGGGCGCGCCGGCCTGCGGCTACCTCTGTGCAGAAGCGATCTATGATCATGCGCAGTATGCCAGCAACGGCAACGTATCCTGCATGATCATGGAGCCCATCCTGGGTAATGGCGGCAACATTATTCCGCCGGAAGGTTATTTTGAACGCATCCGTAAGATCTGCGATGAGCTGGACATTGTGCTCATAGCAGATGAGGTGCAAACCGGTATTGGCAGAACAGGCTACATGTTTGCCAGTGAGCATTATGATATACAGCCCGATATTATTACGCTGGCTAAAGGCCTGGGCGGTATTGGCATACCGGCGGCTGCTATTATTTACCGCTCTGAGTTTGCCGTGCTTGAAAAGTTTGAGCATTCCTATACCTCCGGCGGCAACCTGCTTTCGCTCACCGCATCGCAGAAAACAATGGAGGTAGTATCAAGGGAAGGCTTCCTGGAAAACGTACGCGAAAATGGCAAAGTGCTTGGCAGCCTGCTGTTGCAGCTGAAAGAAAAATACGGCCATGTTGTTGGCGACGTACGCGGTATTGGCTACATGTGGGGTATGGAGATCGTTGACCGCGAGGGCGCGCCGGATGTAAAGCTTACCAACCATATCATTGATACGGCGCTGGAAGAACATAACCTTATACTCCGCGGCTCCCGCTACGGCTTTGGAAATGTTGTAAAGGTACGGCCTGCGCTCACCGCTACCCTCGACGATATAACCGAGATCTGCGCACGACTTGATAAAATATTCAGCCAGCTCTAAAACCAAACATCATGAAAGCCATCGTATATAACAATCCCTGGGATATTTGCATAGAAGAAAAAGAGGAACCTGCGATTATGTTACCGGATGAGGTGATCGTAGAAGTGCGCGCCACCGGTATTTGCGGCACAGACCTCAGCATTATTTCCGGTGAATACCTGGCGCGCCCCCGGGTTATTATCGGGCATGAATCTGCAGGTGTGATCGTAGATAAGGGCAGCAGTGTTGATAATTGCAACATTGGCGACCGCGTGATCATTGACCCCACCTATTAC
>NZ_DATCRF010000260.1:0-6429 GCF_036569125.1 Chitinophaga sp.
TACTAAGGCCCAGGGCGCCATTTACAATAATTTACAAAGTTTACATTTTAATTTACAACCCTGACCCCTTCAGGCTAAAAGGATTAAAGTAGGTTCGCTGTATCAAACTTTAAGGACATGAAAAATAAAAGAAATGCCTTAAGCGGATCTGATCTATCAGGAGATAGATCTATGTTAATTAAAACTACAAAAATTATGAAAAAAGCTATTTATGCGCTGATCTTACCGCTGGTTGTGGCAGGCGGACTAGTATTTGCTAATCGCGAAGTCAAAAATGACGATTCTAAAAAATTAACCCCAAAGCCACTCTCTGCTGCTGAAAGAAGGGCAGCAATGGAACAATGGGAGGCTACCCCTGCCGGCATAAAGTTCAAAGAATGGAAAGCGTCTCCCGAAGGTAAAAAAGTGCTTGCCGGTGCTGCTAAAATAAGGAAGCCTGTAAGTGCTTTTACCAATATGGAGGCTGTTGTAACCTCTCTTTCTCTTCCGCCGGGATCGAGATTAGGTTTCGGTGTGATGGCCAGGATTGATGGGGTCGATTATATTCTTAGGTTTGACAATGAGCCTCAGCAGCTACGTAGCCTGAAGGTTAACGACAAGATAATTATAAAAAGCCATAGCGTATCGTACGCGCCCAAGTATGCATATCCAATAGTATCGGGTGAATATGCAGAACGGGATGGTAAAATAATTTATAAGCATACCCCCCGCAAAGGTGGTTGCTAAGGAGTAAATAAATTTATTACATAAAGCCTGAGGGCCGTGAAGACCTTCAGGCTTTTTTATTCTTACTGACTAGTCTTCTTGTGTAATTAGCAAATGCTGTCCCTGTTTCGCCCATTTATTATCCACTAAACTATAAGGTGCTGCGTATAAATCATATGCCCCTGGTTTTGCGATCAGGACCATCACGAGGGCATTCTTATTGCCATTATAATAATAAGGATCTGAGAACTGGTAGATCTCCTGTTCTGCTTCAGGAGTGTTATTCTTAATACGCACAACCTGCGCAGCGATCATCGCAGCTATCTGCTCCCGGGTGGTTTCGCCGTCAACATTCAGGTTATTAGCCCTTAAATTCTTATGTTCATCACCCTCGATCTCCACTAACCGGATCCCGGATTGGCGGGCCATTTTTTGGGAAGCAGTTTCGTTCAGCTTTGTTTCGATGACGCCTTTATCTTTCGCGGAAATGTTCACTTTTACGCTGTCCAGCACATGCCATGCATTATAGATAATAGCCTTGATGCTGACAGGATATCCGCCGGAGATCCAATAATTCTTGCCGTCAAAAGTCTGATCGAAAACCAGTAACTGGCGGGTGGTGTCCTGCCTTTGACTGTTTATGATACTTGTTAATGTTAAAGGAGGTAAGCTGCTTTTTTGACCATAGGATAAAGTAGCTGCCAGGAGCAACAGTAATACGGAAAATGTTCGCATAGTTGGCATTGAAGGTTTATTGTAAACAATTGATCTATAAAATGATTATTGGAGTAAAAGGGCCGCTTGCCGGTATTTAAATACTGATCATCCTTGCAAATGTACAAAATATCACTAATAAATGAGTGTGAATAATGTCATATTTAACCAGCTCATTTACTTTGTTTTATGCCATAATTAAATGATTGGTATTATATGATAGCAGGGATGCCTGATACTGCGGTCCTGTTTATAACAGTAATGCTTAATTTGAATTAACACAGCCCTTTTTATCTAAAATGATGTAGCATCAAACTAAAGTACCCAATCCTCCTGATCTTACTCCAACCTTTAACCTTTGCGGGCTACGCTCAAAATACCTCAATAAATAGCAGTCCTACGCTTGATGCAGTGTCTGACATAACGGTGAAGCGCAATGGAGATACACGATATATAGCTTTAACCGGCATTACACCGGGAATTCCAGGAAGGCGCTGCAAGCTCATTGTATATCAAAACAAACTCGTCTACTGTTGCTCCTGCAGGCGTGGAGATCATTCCCGGCATAGGCGGGAATTACGGGGGCATTGAGGTGGTTCAAATGAAAAACACTTCCAATGTAACATCTGAATCCTTCCAATTATGGGGTTAAGTATGTTAAAGTGGAAATGAACGATGTATCGGCTGGTAACTCCGCATATATGCATGCGATCGATATTATCGGCCAGGAGAACAAGGTAATGTATAATATTATTAAACGGAATTACTTCCACCATTTTACTACGGGATGTACCATCGGGGGGAATGTGAATTTTGTGTTCGGCAACATTTTTTCAAATGTAGTTGTTTCCCCCAATGAGCAGCAATCCCAGTCTCCGTGGGCAATCAGCCTGGCTTCATGGACACTGTCGTCCGTTAATTTTGTTGCGAAGAATAACTGGGTATGCAATAACACCATTTACAATACGGATGCTTATTCGATCTTATTAGACCGTGCAGATAGTGATAGCTCCTCCGTGATACCTCATATCCCCTTGACCCGGAGCACTCGAATCCGCCACCAAGAGTGGGGTTAAGGATCATTGTTTCCGTTCCGGTCGCTTCTACCATTATCCGGAACAATAATTTCTGGGCTAACTACGATACAACAGTAACAAAACTGGTGGCTCTCTACAGAGCCAGTTTTTATACTGCTGTAACGCTTAACGGATGCGCTGAATGCGGATCAGGCAATAGCACCGGTAACGTACAGCTGAATCCGCGTTTCGATTCGTTTTTCGGATTAACGGGTTATTCAAGCCCCACTTTGCAATCCGGTGGATTTAACTACTCGTCAAGTATAATAGGATGGGGGCTTCAGGCAGCAGAATTCGTGGATTATTACGGTACGCCATGGCCAGCCAGCCCGAGTATTGGCGCTATTCAATATTAGTACGGATCTTATTTGTGGCGCCATTGGGCTAAAGGAAAAGCAGGCTGGAATAATTTTACATACCGAAGCAGGTGCATATTGCCGGCAACGAATGCCCGTTGATAAACAATGGGCATTTTTTGTTTCATGTATCTGAACTTCCGCTAAAAGGGGAATATTTAAGCTAAAAACACGCTTTGGCCGAACTCACCCCCTAACAAGTCGTTTTTACCCCGGTTGAAATCCTGAAATGAATTACATCTTTGTACTGTCAATAACATTCAAACTAAAAATTAAACAGCAGTATGAAAAATTTATTCAAAGTACGTAACCTCCTCAGATCAATATTACTCATTGCAATTACCCTGTTTGCAGCATCCCGGTCAAACGGACAACAGCTCAAACCTTCCGACAGTGGTTACGCAGCTGTTAATGGCATCAAAGTTTATTATGAAGTATATGGCGAGGGCCAGCCTTTGGTTTTATTGCATGGCGCTTTTATGACCATTGGCCTGAACTGGGGCCAGCTGATCCCTGAGCTGTCAAAAACAAGGAAAGTGATCGCCATTGAATTGCAGGGACATGGACATACACAGTTTTCAGACCGGAAATTATCGCACGCTACTTTGGCAAGTGATGTGGAAGGAGTATTGGATCACCTGAAAATTGACAGTGCAGATGTAGCAGGATATAGTTATGGTGGCGCTGTAGCTTACCAGTTTGCTATACAAAGCCCTAAACGGCTAAGAAAATTAGTGATCATTTCTGCTACCTATAAAAGCAGTGGCTGGCTGCCCGAAGTAAACAAAGGGTTTAAAATGATGAAACCTGAATTTTTCACGAACACCCCGATGAAAACCGCATACGATGCAGTGGCCCCTGATAAAACAAAATGGACAAAGTTCATGGAGCAGATGATCGCTTCCGCCGGAACGCCGTTTGACCTGGGTGAATCCAATATTTCAAAAATTTCAGCACCGGTATTAATTATATCCGGCGACAATGACGGCCTGGATAAAATTGAGCTGATAAAAACCTATCAGCTGCTGGGAGGCGGTATCTGCGCTGATTTTATGCCCATGCCCAAATCGCAGCTGGCCATTGTGCCTTCGCAGAGCCATGTGAGCCTGATGATGCAGACCACAACGATCCTGAACTACCTGAACGGTTTTTTAAAGTAATAGCATAGTAACATCCATCTTAATTATAAAAGCAAATAAAATGAGAAAGATAACTGTTTTGTCAATGATCACATTGGATGGGGTTATTCAGGGACCTGGCGGGCCGAAGGAAGATACCTCAGGCGGCTTCAAATATGGCGGCTGGACGGTATCTTATGGCGATGAGCTTTTTGGTAAGATCATGGCAGAAGAGCTGAAACCGGCAGAATATCTTTTGGGCAGGGAGACCTTTGAGATCTTTGAACCCTACTGGCCGCAGCATGCTGACTTTTGGCCTGGCATCAATGACGGCGCCAAGTATGTGCTGTCGCAGACAAGAGAAAGATCGGACTGGAAAAATACCGTTTTCCTCAAAAGTGCGGAAGATATTAAAAAGCTTAAGGATACAGAGGGCGCCGATATCCAGGTTTGGGGCAGCAGTAAGCTCATTCAGCTTTTGCTTAAGCATGACCTGGTGGACGAGCTTCGCCTCAAAATTTACCCGGTGATCCTGGGGCAAGGAAAAAGGTTGTTCGATAACGGCGCCATTCCGGCAGCATTTACATTAACAGAAAGCCATATTACATCAAAAGGCGTTATTATAGCCAATTACAAGCGGGCCGGAGAAGTGGTTACGGGTGATGTTGGAGCTTAAGGGTATTATAAGCTAACAGGACCGGGGTTCATAAGAATTCCGGTCTTTTTTTATCCGGTTCACGATATTATTGTTTGTATTTTCATCATCGAATATACTAATGACAAAACTTTTTTTTAATCAGGAAATAATCTATATTCGATAGATAAACTGTTTTTTATACGCTTAATTTGTGTTTGTAAGCCACGTTTAAAGGAAGTAGGAAGTATTGTTAATCTAAAACCTTAAAATAATCATTGATCAGTAAGTTCAAGCTAACCTAGCTGAGTCCTGTAATTCTCTATTTCAGCGCCCCGGGCGCTCCTAAGTTAGCCATGCCAGGGTTATGAAGGCGAAAGATCAGATAACCAGATCCATTACGCCGGGAATGCCTATCTCAATGTTAGAGGTGCTCAGTCGATTCCTCTTTTCCCAGCTTTTTATTGATTTGAAATGAGTAAATGGGACTCATTGTAGCGATAGCTTTTTCCGCTCAAAATACATTCTCAAAATAACCAGTAAAAGATGACAACTTTTGTATCCGGATGGTACCTCATCTACACAAAACCCAGAAGTGAGAAAAAGGTAGCAGACCGCCTGCTGCTGGGTAATATTGAAGTTTTTTTACCAACGACTAAAACCCTGCGGAACTGGACCGATCGCAGAAAGCTGATCGAAGCGCCTTTGTTCCCTTCCTACGTATTTGTATACCTCCGGGAGCTGCAGGATTATTATGTTGGATTACATGCAGAGGGCGTGCTGTATTACGTACGCTTAGGGAAAGAGATTGCCAGGGTTGCGGATACCGTTGTTCAGAACCTGAAAGCATTTATAGAAAAAGGTATGAGCCTGGAGGTATCTGCCCAGCATTTTAAACCCAGCCAGGCTGTTGCCATTAAGAAAGGCCCTTTGGCAGGGCTGTCCTGTGAGGTGGTCAGGCATAAAGACCGGGAGAAGGTGCTGGTGCGTTTAAGCCTGCTGAACCGCTGCGTGCTGGCCGATGTTGAAGTTGATCAGCTGATCGCAATATAATATGGAGTTGTGCTGAATAACCCGGCGCTTCATGTTATTTATTATAAGTTGAACGGAAAAATAATTGTTTTGCATGAAAGGATTGCTGGCAGCTATTGTTACTATCTTTTTCTTTTACCCGGCTATTGCGCAGCAAATGAGCTACCGGGTGCGGGGATCTGTACGGAATGCACAACAGGAAGCCGTTCCGGGAGCTTCTGTGCTGCTTACTAACGTAAGGGATTCCGCTTTACAGAAGACCGCTGTTACAGATGATGAGGGCAATTTCAGCATGGAGCTGCAGCAGCCGGGCGTTTACCTGCTGATAGCCACCACCCTGGGTTATGACAGATATGTAAGCGATACAATAGTTATTGACCGGCAGCATAGCGATATTACATTACCGGGAATTGTGCTCCGGACCGGAGCCGCCCGTACCTTAAAAGGTATAGCCGTAACCGGCAGAAAACCCCTGATAGAACGGCAGATCGACCGTACCGTGGTGAATATAGATGCGCTTATATCCAGCGCCGGTTCCAATGCACTGGAATTACTGGCAAAGTCGCCAGGCGTAACCGTAGGCAATGATATGATCGGCCTTAACGGGAAAGATGGCGTATTGATCTATATTGACGACCGGCCTACCTATTTATCCGGAGCAGACCTTACCAATTACCTGAAATCATTGCCCGGCGCCACGATAGATAAAATTGAGCTGATCACAAACCCGCCCGCCAGGTACGATGCTTCCGGCAATACCGGCGTTATTAATATCAGAACAAAGAAAAGTAAGA
>NZ_DATCRF010000261.1:0-7129 GCF_036569125.1 Chitinophaga sp.
ATGTGATCGTCTTTCCCTCATAATCAAATGCCAGCCTGTTATCACCGTGCATGTCGTTGATCACCTGCTGTTCGGTATCAAAACCTAAATAATCAAACGAGCCGCCGGCCAAAGGGTGTTTTGTTAGTGCTGGTTTTGCCAGGTGGCGGAACCCTGAAATTTTCTTTATATCAAACCGCTGCTTCCTTGCTTTAAAAAGGCCACCCTGCCTGATCAGGTGCATACACTCGTTATTAATGAATATTTCCTCCCCCGCAACAGCCTTTTTCACAAACCGGTAGGCAGCTATATAGAGCGCGATAGTTACTATACAACCGAATATTACAAGGCCTGGATTATCAGCATTTATAAAAATCATGCGAAGAAAGAGCGTTCCACCTGCAAAGAAATTTATGAAATAAATCAAATTCAAAATCTTCGGTCTTGTATCGAACGCAGTAGAAAGGATGACGATCTTACCATCTTTATAATCTTTGACTTTCATAACGTAATAAATGTCCCGTCCTCAACCACCAATTATTAATTATTAATTCTTCATTATTAATTACTCACCAGCCGCCCTGCGCACCGCCTCCGCCACCGGTGCCACCGCCAAAATTAAAACCAGGCGCAGGTGTGGGCGTTGGGGTAAAGCTTTCGGATACAACCAGCGATTCGCCCTGGATCTTCTCCAGCAGATGGGTGTTATCTATTTCCTGGCTGGTGAAATCGTGCTTGGGTGTTTTAAGATAACGGATCAGCACATATGCAATGCCTATCATTACAAGACCGCCCAGGGTCATTTCCAGCTCTATAGGCGCCATGTGGTGATACTGTTTAACAGTAAGTACAATACCGGCAATTAACACCAGTCCTGTACGCAGCAGTATCACATTCTTCTTCCAAACACCCGCTGCAATATAAGCCAGCGGAATAAGTACGGTAAAGATCCAGAACAGCCAGGCGGCAGGAATGCTTTGGCCGGGCGCCAGGTTAAGATCAAAAAATTCGTTGCTGGCTTCCCGCACTACTAAATAGTTTACAGATAAGTAGCCGGTAAGTAAGGTGGTGATCTCAATAATGCTGCCGCAATGCCGGTAGTGCCGCCATTTTGTTTTCCAATCCCATTTCCTGGCCCAGGCATAGATACCATAAGAGGCTATCATCAATAACAGCGGCGCGGCAATACGGCCCGCAGTACCCATATTAATAGCGGCATAGAACAGGCATGCTAACAAGGCTATAACAGCTGCAATGCTCATAAGTGTATCGGCAAAGCGCAGGGCGGCATAAGCCGTTACCATAAAAATGATCAGGCTATATACCAGGTAAGGCGTATCATTGGGCAGCGCCATTGTAATACCACTCAGGAGCAGCGATATGCTGCCCCATAACAGGGCATCATCCACCCCGGAGCGGTGATGTTTGGTTTCCCGGATCATGAACTCCAGTGCGCCATAGGTTATGAGCCCGAAAAAGATGATCAGCCCCTGCCAGGATTCCTTAATAAGCTGTATGAACATCAGCCCAAACAATCCAAACGAAAATAAAACAATGACCACCGTTAGCAGGAACAGCCCTATGCGGATGAAAATATTGGGCGTATAGAACGGTACGGGATACGCCTGGAAAATGCGCTCCTTTTCTTCTTTACTGATGCATTGCTGCCTGTAGGCTTCTTCCGCTTCTTCGTGCAGCACCTTATTATCCAGCCATTCCTGTTTATATGCCAGCATTGTGTTTGATCTTTTTGTTGAGGTTAATAAGGAACAGTATCAGCCCTACGCCGGAGCCAATGAAGTAGAACAATATCAGGTACACAGCGCCCAGGTCAATATCCTGCGCCAGCATCAGTAAGCGGATCACTAAATAACTGAGCGCGATATAGCTGTATAAGGTAAGGATCAGCATAAAATAAAAGGAATGATCCTTTAAAGCCTGCCTGTAGAAATAAAGTGCGGTCCCTGCTACCGCCATTATGAACAGGAAAAACAGGTGCTCAAAGTGGAACATCCCCGCCAGCAGGGAAATAAACAGCACATGCGCGCCAATGTTGATGTACGTAAAGCGGAAATGTGCTTTAATGTTCCGGTACCGGGATAACTCCCCTGCTGCGATCAACAATACCCCCAGCAAGATGCCGGTGAAAATAAGGGTTTCGCTGTTGAAATCATTTTCCCGCAGAATGCGCAAAGGGGTTACCACAATGCCCATCCACGCGGCCAGGTTGGTGATGGCCAGGCTCAATACCCCGAGGTGATCGAAATAATAAGCGCTGAAGAACAATACCAGCAGCGGAATAAACCCGGCCAGCCGCAGGTGATCCCCAAAAACGGCATACTGGAATTGTATATAGGCAATGAAGGTTACAAAGGTAAGACAGCCCAGTAACAGCAGGTAGTCTGAAAGGGCATCCGGCGCAGGCGCCTTGCCAAAGGAAAAGGGTTGCTTTCTTTTGTTACAGTAGTAAAAACAGCCGGCGCTTACAGCAGCAATGAACAATAGAATAACCTGGTGGCCAATGGTGTCAATGTTCTTATAAACCAGTATTCCCAGGCCGGTGCTGAGCAGTAATACGCCCAGGTACAGGACGGTTTTCAGCTCCCAGTGCAGGGAAAACAACTTATTGGCGGACACGGCTTTGACTTTTTCTACACTGCTCTCACTGATCAACCCCTCTGCGTGTAGCCGCTCAAATGTATGTGGGTGCATAGTTTACAGGGACTAGTATGCCGCAATATAGAAAAAAATCTATCGTACATCTGCAACTAAAAGGGGATTTAAATAAGTTTTTGATTATATATTTTTGAATTCTAACTATATCGAAGCCCTCATTTTTTATTACTATCCTATGTCAATGCCCAGGGTAAACTGGTCGTGGAGCATTTATGAATCGTTGCCCGGGTACAGCCGGAATCAGGGGGTGTTATGGTTACTGTTGCTTTTGATACCTGCCTTGCCACAGGTATCCCGGGCACATACCGTAATACCTCCGGCGGCTAAAACCGCACGCATAAATGCTTTTGCAGACAGTACCAACATACCGCCAACGCTCTCACTTTCGCACACGGATATCTCCTGTAATGGCCGTAATGATGGCAGCATAACTGCCGCAGCATCAAAAGGTAAAGGTTCCTATCAATATAGCCGCGACAATGGACGCAGCTGGCAGAACGATCCTGCATTTACGCAGCTGCCGGCAGGTACCTACACGATTATAGTGCAGGACAGCGCCAAACTGCGGGACACCGCAACCATTCAGCTCAAAGAGCCGGCAGCCCTGGCTATCAGCGAGCAGCATGCCACGGCCTCCTGCTACGGCAATGCGCAGATCTCGGTACAGCCATCCGGCGGCACATCGCCCTATACCTATAGCCTGGACAGCGCCCGTACCTGGCAGGCCGCCAACTCCTTTAATAAGCTGCTGCCGGGCGATTACAGCATTTTGGTAAGGGACCGGCACGAGTGTATGACCAGCGCCTGGATGCACATCACCTCTCCCGACCCTATACATATTGAGCTTAGCGCGGAGCATACCACCTGTTACGAAAGCGCCACCGGGCGTATTTCTGTAAAAGTAAGCGGAGGCGAGCTGCCTTATATGTACAGTAAAGATAGACGCACCTGGCAGGACGATCCCGTTTTTGAGAAGCTGGCCCGCGGCGTCTATAAGATCTATGTGAGAGATCATAACGGGTGCATATTAGATAAAACCATAGAGGTAACCGCTCCCAGGCCCTTAACCATGCACACACAAAACCAGGATGCTGTTTGTTATGGCCAGTCAAACGGCAGCATTAGCGTACAGGCCCAGGGCGGTACCCAGCCTTACAGGTACACGAATAACAACGGGCTTACCTGGCAAACCACGCCTGATTTCCAGGGTATCTCTGCCGGCGATTATACCGTAATGGTATTGGACAGCAATGCCTGTATGACCTATGAGCAGGTAACCCTGAAAGAACCGACCTTCTTATACATCACCAGTGCAAAAGGCGTCTTTAACGGTACAACAGACTGCAGCATTACCATGGTAGCCGGCGGCGGCTCGCCCGATTATAGCTACAGCATTGGCAGGAACCAGCCATGGCAAAGCGCCAGTACCTTCGATAACGTTGTTTCCGGCTCTTACCCGTTGTATGTAAAGGATCAGCATGGGTGCAGAACAGGGCTTATACTTACGGTGGCCACCTCCCCGGTGGTGCAGCTGGTAATGAATAGCTGGGGCCCGTCCTGCTACCAGGGCGCCAATGGCAACATTACCGTAAATGCAGAAGGCGGCCAGCCCCCTTACCGTTATAGTAAAGATGATGGCGCCAGCTGGCAAAGCCAGAACCGCTTTGCAGGACCAGCCGGCGTATACAACATACTGGTGGAAGACAAGAATGGCAACCAGGTACGCAGCCAGATCACTTTGAACGAACCCACCCTGCTAACAGCGCGTGTGGAAAGTACGGATGTAAGCTGCCGTAATGCAGCCAATGGCAGCATTCAAACCTTTGCCGGCGGCGGCTCTCCTCCCTATAAATACAGCATTAACAACGGGGCTACCTGGCAAAGCAATCCTAACTTTATAGGTTTGCCGGGCGGACATTACACCATTACGGTAAAAGATGCCGGCAACTGCGATGCCAGCGCTGCTGTGGATCTCTATGAACCGCCGGCATTGCATACTACCGGAAAAAGCAGCGCAGTTACCTGCCATGGCGGTACAAACGGCAGTATAACGTTAACGACTGATGGCGGTACAGCGCCCTATCAATACACCAAAGATCGCGGGCTTACCTGGCAGGACACTTCCTGCTTTGCAAAACTAAGCCGCGGCACGTATAAGATCTATGTGCGCGATCATAACGGTTGCCTTGACAGCATCTCGATAAAGGTACAGGAGCCCGCAGCGCTTACCATGAAACCCGCTATACACCAGATCAGCTGCTACGGCGCAGCAAACGGGAAAGTAACCTTTACTACCAGTGGCGGCACCACGCCCTACACCTACCGCATGGATAACGGCAACTGGCAAACGGAGCCCGTATTTGATTCCTTAACACCCGGCAACTATGCCGTAACTGTAAAAGATGCGAATGGCTGTACTTACGCTACCACGGTAAGCATTACACAGCCTTACCCGCTGCTGCTGAAATTTATATCTTCCACTAATGGCTGCTCCTACATAGGCGGACAGCTGGCCGTAAAAGCCAGCGGCGGCACCCTACCCTATACCTACAGTTTAGCCGGCACCGCCATGAGCCGTACCGACGGAGATTTCAGCGGCCTGGCTGCCAGCAGCTATGAGGCAGTGGTTACCGATAAAAATGGCTGTGAAACAAAACTTGATCCCGTGGCCATCGACGTATCGCCGGAGCTTACACTGGTAATGGATGAGAAACAGGATATGCAGTGTGATGGGATCCACAAGGGCAGCGTACGTTTTCATGCTGCAGGCGGCACCCTGCCCTACCGGTATAGCCTGAATGAAAATACCATTGCCACCGGGGATATTCGTCCTTTAGACAAGGGCGCCTATAATGCCCTGGTGCAGGATAAATACGGCTGCGTGGCCGTGCTGCCGTTCAAGATCCTTTTGCTGGATGAGGACTGCGAGCTAACAATGCCTACGGGTTTCTCTCCCAATGGCGATGGGCAGAACGATCTTTTCAGGCCGGCGCTGTACGGGAATATAAGCGGGTATAAGCTGGAGATCTTTAATGTATGGGGGAACCTGATATTTTCTCATACGGATCCCCGGATCGGGTGGGATGGTTATTTTAAGGACCGGCCGCAGGCTGCAGGGACGTATGTGTGGATAGCACGGTATACGAACAGCAAGGGGCAGGCAGTGGTAAGAAGGGGGGCGATTACGTTGGTGAGGTAGTGGTATATTCTGGGTTTAACTGGTGAAATATCTTAGTGCACTTCAATAGATATTTGTAGTAAAAGCGCATGCAACTCCCATTAAAAGCGCATGCAGTTAGGAGTAAAAGCGCATGATCCGTGCTTTATCTGTATTGCTGTCTTGTTATTATACTGCCTTCAATAAGCGATCTATTGGCTTATACCAGCCTGCAGGTTAAAAACAAACTGCGCCTGGCTGTCCGGAACCTTAATGTGGCGCTGAATGCCGTTTTGCCGTCCTCCATTCTATCCAGCCTCTATTGCTATATACCAGCCTGCAGGTTAAAAACAAACTACGCCTGGCTGTTTGGAGCGTTGATGAAGCGCTGCAAGTCGTGTGGACTTTGGTGGAAAAATTGATCTTTATCAATCGGATGACGCCAGCCAAGGTTTGTTTTCAATCCTGCAGGCATGGCACTTGTGCGTGGCGGAAGTTGATATTGATGTTGCACAAGTAAATGCTTTTCTTTCGCTTCAAATCCGCTATTGATAAGGCTCTACCTCCACTCTGGCCCACTTCTGGGCCTGGTATTCCAACGACCAAATGTGATAAAAAGTGATAAAAACGCTCATTTCATTTGGGACGTTTTACGCAGCCCCTTAACTTCGCTCCGATACTTTTATTCTTCATTTTAAAAAGCAACAACAATGCCTAAACAAAAAGGCCCTGTTTATTTTACAGGCACCCGTGGCGATGCCTGTTTTTATAAGATGGACGGGCAGTATTATGTACGTAAGAAAAGCTCATTGAGCGGGAAGCGCGTTAAGGAATCATCTTCTTTTGAATTAACGCGGGTATATGCTGATCTGCTGGGCCAGGCTTCACGGCTGGCTGCAGCGGTGTACCGGCCATTACCGCGTGAGCAGAAGAAACTGACGTTGTATAGAGCAATGACCGGCGAAGCTTTACAGATGCTGAAGCAGGGCGTAAATGCGGAGGTTATTAGTGCACGCCTGCAGGCATATTGTGCACCAAAGATCGTAAAGACTAAACCAGCAGAACGAAAACGAGCGGCTGTTAAAACCCCAGGTAAACATATCAAAGCCCGCATAGATGAATACACCCAGCCTTCTGCGCCTGCGGATGTAACACATAAACACTTAACCGGAGCTGCGGCCCGTGGCGGTATGCACGTGCCAGGCATGGGTAATATTCATCTCGCATTTCCCAAGCAGGTACGGGTGTACATTACGCCGGAAGGTAAATTGGAAGTGAGGTTAACAAACAGGATCAGGATGAAGAAGGAGCATGAGC
>NZ_DATCRF010000262.1:0-17523 GCF_036569125.1 Chitinophaga sp.
GGCTTGTACGCCCTGCCCGCCCGCCATGAATGGGTGAAGAACCGGGAACAGCTAACCAATGAAGAATATCAGAAATACTTCGATGCGTTTAACCCTGATCTGTACAATCCCAAAGAATGGGCCCGCATGGCCAAAGCCGCCGGCATGAAGTACGCCGTGATCACCAGCAAACACCATGAAGGATTTTGCCTCTTTGATTCCAAATACACGGATTACAAAGCTACTAAAACACCTTACGGGAAAGATCTTATTAAAGAATGGGTAGAGGCCTTCCGCGCGGAAGGATTGAAAGTAGGCTTCTATTATTCCCTGATAGACTGGCATCACCCGGATTATACCATTGACCGGGTGCATCCGCAAAGGCCCGCTGATACGGCAGATTATAAAAAGCTGAACCAGGGCCGTGATATGGCTAAGTACCGTGAGTACCTGCGTAACCAGCTGAAGGAAATATTAACCAACTACGGGAAAATAGATATCCTGTGGACAGACTTCTCTTTCCCCGGCGCCTATGGCAAAGACCATAACGACTGGAATTCAGTTGAGCTGATCAAAATGATCCGCAAGCTGCAGCCGGATATTATTGTAAATGACCGCCTGGACTTAGGTGAATATGAAGATGGCGGTGATTTTGTAACGCCGGAACAATATAAAGTATCTGAATGGCCTACCCGCAACGGTAAGCAGGTGCCCTGGGAAACCTGTCAGACATTTTCCGGCTCCTGGGGATATTACCGGGATGAGACCTCCTGGAAGGATACGAAGCAGCTCTTAGGCCTGCTCATAGAAACAGTAAGCAAAGGTGGTAACCTGTTATTGAACGTAGGCCCCACCGGCCGCGGACTGTTTGACCCGCGTGCACAGGCCGCGCTTAAAGCCATGGGCGACTGGATGCAGGTGAACAGCCGCGCTATCTATGGCTGCACGCAGGCCCCGCCTGAATTTGCCAAACCGGATAACTGTTTGCTTACTTACAATCCCACCACTAAACGTTTATACGTGCACCTGCTGGACTATCCCCTGCAGAACTTTACACTGCCGGGTTATAAGGGAAAAGTAAAGTATGCGCAGTTCCTGCATGATGCATCTGAAATAAAAATGAGCGCACCCACTCAGCATCATAGTTTAGGTAAAAGTTTAGGGGATGATGACCTTAATCTGAGCCTGCCGGTAAAAAAACCGGATGGAGAGATCCCCGTAATTGAGCTGATCTTAAATTAGTAATTCTTATAAGGTCTGGAAAAAATACGTCCACTGCCGTTAGATGGCAGTGGATTTTTTTATTTTGGTGTCAGTCGTCATTTTTAGTTACCGACTATAAAAAAGTTAGTAATTGAGCGAGCTCTACAGCAAAATGAAAAAATTGTCCATCAACGGGCACCTGCAAATGTCAAAAAATAGTATTTAAGGCCTGAAATGTAGCACGGGCGTGCTTAATCCATTGAATATAAAATAGTTGTCCACTTTAGCTTTTTGCCCCAAATTTTATCCATGTATTGGTTTTTTAAATAATATAAATTATTTTGTTTATTAATATTTTTTTAAAAACCATATATACATCCGATTGACTGCTGAGGGTATTTGTTTCAAATTTGTTTCGTTATTGGGATTGTGTCCTCATTAATATTATACTAATAAGCGCCTTTTTCGTCATTAAGAGAACTTGCAGTACTGTGAGAAGAATTTTCACAAAATAATAAACCCAAAGTAAAAATTATGAAAAAAGTGCGGCGTGATAACGCAGGCCACTTAAACGGAACTGATATTCTTGAAGTTGCCGGTATCCAGAGTGACGACGAACAAATCTTACAACAACTTGCTAAAGACATTTGCAACATTGTATTCATGGATGTTGAGATTCCTGGTGTAAGCGCCGTTGAAGCAGCCAATATTTTGAAAGCTGCTTATCCCGACATCAATGTGCTGCTGTTAACCGTACACCGCGATAGCCACTCCTTAGCCAGTTTGCCAGCCCGTACCTCTACAGCGGATGAACCCATTAACCCGCCGGCTTTAACAGGATTTGTATCCCGGGTATATGATACCGCTGTACAAACCAACCTGACCGCCATACAGAAGGTGCTGGCTTATTTTCATCACCGCGCACAACATGATATTTCGCAGTACGGGCTTTCCCCGCGCGAACAGGAAGTGCTGGACCGCCTGGTAGATGGGCATACGTATAAGAAGATCGCAGAGCTGTGCCACATCAGCGTAGGTACGGTACGTTCCCACATCATGAATATTTACCGTAAGCTGGAAGTAAATTCCCGCAGCGCTGCTATCGTGAAAGCAATGCGCGGTTAAGCCGGAGTGCAAACGTTTGGAGCCGGAGATCGCTGAAGAAAAGAAAACAGAATGTCATTAAAATATTACACAGAGGCTTGCGCCTGCTGTTATTCATTTTATGCCTATATTCTATACATTCTAGATCTTTCCTCTTCACAATACCTGCGTTGTAATTCATAGCCTGCTTGCAAATAAATGCATAACTTGCCGCATGGCCTTACATGCTTGGGAAGGGGATGCTGACCTATGGCGGCATTTTTTGCAGGGCAGCCGGGAAGCCTTTACGGTACTATATGCCAGCTTTGCGCCGTTGTTATATAACTACGGATGCAAGCAGTGTGCGGACCCACGTCTGGTGGAAGATTGTTTGCAGGATGTTTTTGAATACCTGCTGCAGCACCGTACTCACCTGTCTGAAGTAACCAATGTAAAAGCTTACCTGCTGAAAGCCTATCGCCGTGCGCTGTTGCGTAAAATAAGCAATGTGCGTAAAAATATACCCGCTGCGTTAACAGATGAGTCCAGCTTTGCTGTTGTGCTCTCACCGGAAAGTATGCTCATTGCCCAACAAAGTGAGCAGCGCCGTAAAGAGCAGGTGAAAGCCGCGCTCAACGCCCTGCCGCCCCGCATGAAAGAAGCGCTGTTCCTGCGTTTTTATGAAGATCTTCCTTTTGAAGATATTGCTGCTATCATGGAAATTGATCAGAAGTCTGTTTATAAAATGATCTACAAAGCCTTTGATAAGCTGCGGCAAAAGCTGGCCGGCTTCCCGCTCTGGACGCTCTTCCTCGCCATTTGGTTATAATGGCGCGTTAAACTTTTCTCCCATTCCGGTTGTTGAATAATATCACTCAAAAAAATATTTTCCCGCAGAAGGGATAAAACCCGGTTAACACTCCTCTATATATATGTAAATAACCAAACAGCGCTGTTGTTATGGAATGGAAGGACTACGCAGACTTTTCAGTAACTGATTTCCTGGCGGATGATTTTTTCACGGAATGGGTATTACGCCCCAACGTAGAAAATCAGTCGTTCTGGGAAGCATGGCAGCAGCATTACCCGGAAAAGCAAACGGTAATAGCAGAAGCGCGGGCAATGTTGTTATCACTGGAATACCAACGGCATCAGCTGCCCGCGGAAAGTTACGATCGTATATGGCATGCCCTCCATGGCAAGATGGAGCATGCTCTGCCGGAGACCATGTTTATGCAACGTACCCACTACCGCCGGAACTGGCGCCGCGCCGCCATGTTCACCGGCGTATGTGGGATGCTGGCGCTATGCACATTTTGGCTGTTGCGTAGAGAAGATAAGCGCGCCGTATATACCAGCCAGTTCGGGGAGAACCGCCGCCTGTTGCTGCCGGATAGCTCGGTAGTAATACTGGGACCGCATTCTGCATTAAAGGCAACTGTTTTTTCAGCGGAAGCGAAAACAAGAGAAGTTTGGCTGGATGGCGAAGCCTACTTTATGATCAAACCAGACCTGAAAGGTAATAAACCTTTTACCGTACATACAGGAGATCTGAACATAGAGGTGCTAGGCACGGAATTTAATGTAAGTAATTACGATGGCCGCCCCCGGGTAGTTTTGCACAGTGGTAAAGTGGCGCTGCGCGACAATACAAAAAAGTCTGCACGCATTGTTATGGAACCGGGGGAGATGATCACATACAGCACCAGTCAAAATCGCTATCTGCGTCAGAAAGTTGTTACAGAAAAATATGTTTCCTGGGTTCATCACACTTTAATATTTGAAAACACCAGCCTGGCAGAAGTAGCCGCACAGCTGCATTATAAATACGGGATCCGCCTGCAGTTTGCAGATAGTACGCTCCGTGAGGAACAGTTCAGCGCTACGCTGCAGCAAGCCGATCATAAGGTGGTGCTTAAAGCTATCCAGGAAGCCTTTGGCGTGCAGCTTACACAGGAAAATGATAGTACGTTTTTGATTAGCCGATAAGTAAGGGACACTTTAGCCAACTAGCTATTAAGCTGTCATGTTGTTATACCACATTGTAGTTCATCATAGACCGGAAACGGAAGCAAAAAACAATATCATGCTAACAGCGAAAGCTGACCACTAAATTTTCGCCGTAATTAAAACAGATCGTTATGAAAGTAACAGGTACACACAAGTGTAAAACCTTGCTGGTGCTAATCCTGGCCGCTGCAATTACCACGCATGCACAGGAGCTGGCCTATAAAAGCCCTCAGGCTGCACAGGCAGATAAGCCACTGCCTTCCCAAAAAACGGGTACGTTACCGCTAAAGTCGGTCCTTCAGCAGCTTGAAAAAAAATACGGGGTCAACTTTGCCTATAATTCCCGGCTTGTAAAAGAAAAGCAAGCCCCGGCAGGTATTCTGGACCATGCGAACGTACCGCTTACAGACCTGCTGCAAAACTTACTGACCCCGCTGGAGCTGCAGTATAAACAAATAGATCCGCTGGTATATGTAATAAAAACATTGAAAGTGCAGGAGCCGGTTAGCACTAACATGAACGTACAAACGGAAATGCCGGCCGGTGAGCTGCAGGCAGCGCCTGTTAAAGGAAAGGTAACCGACAAGGCCGGCACACCGCTGATCGGGGTAACCGTTCGCGTTAAGGGTACCAGTGCCGGCGGTACTACCGGCCCTGACGGCACCTTTACCATCAATGTACCGGAAGGCAGGGATACGCTGCAGGTATCTTACCTGGGTTATTTGCCACAGGAAATAAGTATTGCCGGCAAAACCACGGTGGATATTGTTATGCAAAGTTCCGAAAGCCAGCTGGAGCAGGTAGTGGTAGTGGGTTATGGTACGCAGCGTAAGCGCGACCTCACCGGCTCCATCTCATCCGTAAAAGGGGAGGAGCTGGCTAAACAGCCGGTGCTTACTGCCACACAGGCTGCGCAGGGTAAAGTAGCCGGTGTGCAGATCATTTCTTTCGGGCAGCCGAATACACAGCCGCAGATAAGGGTACGTGGTACCGGTTCTGTAATGGCCGGCGCCAACCCTTTGTATGTGGTGGATGGTGTGCTTACTGATGATATCCGCAACATTAACAGCGCAGATATTGTGAATATGGATGTGCTGAAAGATGCATCTGCAGCCATTTACGGTGTACGCGCCGCCAACGGTGTGGTGATCATTACCACCCGTAAAGGACGGGCCGGCAAAACAGAAGTACGGTATGATGCCAATGCCGGTTTCCGTGAAGCATCTAACCTGGTGAAAATGGCCAACCGCGATCAATACATCGATTATCTGAAAGATGCAGCCCCGGGCAGAGATCCCATCAATGACGCCGTAGTATTTCCCGGTACTACCAACTGGTATGATGCTACCCTGCGCAAAGCGTTCCAGATGAACCATAATCTCTCCTTATCCGGCGGTACGGATAAACATACCTACTTTTTCAGCGGTGGTTTTATCCAGGACGATGGGATCATTAAAACCAACACCTTCCGCCGGTTTACGCTGCGTGCAAACAATGAGGTAAATATTTCCGACCAATGGAAGTTCAGCACCCAGCTGTCATACTCCAGGGGCGACGGACGTAACGTGGACCTGAATGCAGTATACGGCAATATTTACCGTGCAGCGCCTATTGTGCCGGTAGAGGAAAATGGCCGCTATGGAAATACTTCGGCATGGGGGAATGTAAACAACTCCCTGCTGCAGTTAAATACCCGCAACTACCGCCAGCAGGACAGCCGCCTGCAAGGCAATCTTGCGCTGGAATTTACGCCGGTAAAGGCCCTGAAGTTCCGCTCTGCATTCAATGCCGACCTGCGTTGGGGTACCGACCGTATTTATGTATATAAGTTCCTGAATGATGATAAAACCTTCCTGGTAGCCGGTGGCAACCAGCGCCAGGATAACAGCCAGCTGTTTATAGACAACTCCCGCTCACAGGGATGGGTATGGGATAACACCGTTACCTTTGATAAAACGTTCAATAAACATTCCATTACCCTGTTAGGAGGTTCTGTAACAGAAGGATTTTACAGCACCTATCTTACCGGCTCACGCATTAACGTACCGGCCAGTGAAGATCTCTGGTACCTGGATCTTGGCAACCCGGATGTGCAATCCAAAATAAATAACGGCGGCGATAAATATGCACGCCAGTCTTTTGTAGGCCGTGTGAATTATGGGTACGATAACCGTTACCTGTTCAGCGCCTCCATTCGTGCAGATGGCAGCTCCAAGTTCCGGGAAAGATGGGGCTATTTCCCCACCGTAGGCGCCGGCTGGGTTATTTCACAGGAACCGTTCATGCAGGATCAAAAAGTGTTCAGCTTCCTGAAGCTGCGCGGCAGCTGGGGTGTATTGGGTAATGATAATATTCCCGCCAACGCCTATATTAATACCGCCACGGTGAACCTGCCCTATTTTTACGACGGTGTAATTTCTTTAGGCAGCGCCCTGCAGGATACCAAGGATGCTAACCTGAAATGGGAATCCACCACTCAGTTTGACTTTGGTATTGAATTTACCCTGCTAAAAGACCGCTTAAGCGGTGAGGTGGATTATTATAACAAGAAAACAAAGGATGCACTAACGGTGGTGAATATACCCAGTATATTAGGCGATCCCAATAACACCTACATTACCAATGCCGCCTCTTTTAAAAATACCGGTTATGAATTTACCCTGAACTGGAAAGATAACATCACCAAAGACCTGAGCTACAATATTGGCGGCAACATCACTTTTAATACCAATGAGATCACTAACCTGGCCGGCGGACAGGCGCTGCTGGGCGGTAACGTGGGGCAGCAGAGCTTTATAACCCGCACGGATAATGGCCGTCCGGTAGCCAGCTTTTACGTGCTGCAAACACAAGGCGTTTTCCAGAACCAGGATGAGATCAATAACTACAAGAACAAGGATGGTAAGGTGATACAGCCGGGCGCCAAACCGGGCGACCTGAAATACCAGGATACGAACGGCGACGGGGTTATTGATGATAACGACAAACAATACGTGGGCTCCTATCAGCCCAAATATTTTTATGGTTTTAACCTGGGCCTGAACTTTAAAGGATTAGATCTGACCGCTGATTTTTATGGTAACGGCGGCAACAAGATCTATAATGGTAAAAAGGCATTCCGTTATGAAACCACGGATAATATAGAAGCCGCTTATGCGGATAAACGCTGGAAAGCAGACCGGCCCTCCAGTACGGATCCGGCTATACTAAGCTCCTCCATGCCTGCTTCCACTTACTTTGTGGAATCCGGCGCTTTCCTGCGTTGTAATAACCTTACCCTTGGTTACACATTGCCGGCCACCGTGCTGAAAGCTATTGGCATCAACCGTTTCCGGGTATATCTCACTTCGCAGAACCTGTTCACCATTAAAAAGTTCAGCGGCTTTACATCAGAGCTGCCGGGTGGCACCATTGATTTTGATAACAGCATCAATAACCGCATCAACAACCGTTCTACTAACGTAAACGCCAGTACGGCCAATGCTACCAACAACAGCAGTGGTATCCTGGATGCAGGTATTGAGCTGAACGTGTATCCGACTACCCGTACGTTTGCCTTTGGTGTAAATGTTTCATTCTAAAAAAAGCGTCATGAAGAATATACTGATAAAAATAATGTCTGCCGGCCTGGTGTTATCCGCACTGCTGATGGCCTGTAATAATTACCTGGATGTAAAACCGCAGGGGCAGATCGATGAAGATGCAGCCACCAGAGACCCCGAAGCGGCCCAGAACCTGGTAACGGGTATCTATAATAACCTGTGGCTGGGAAACATACATGGATTTCCTTTTATAGGGATCACCAACATTGCATCGGATGATGCAGATAAAGGCAGCAACCCGGATGATGCAGCAACCACACAGGGCGCATTGGATAACCTGACCATGAACGCAAGCACCAGTACATTAAACGATATATGGTCCGGGTATTACCAGGCTATAGCCCGCGCCAACAAAGCGCTGCAGGTGCTGGAACCCGCCACAATAGATGGGGAGCTGAAAGCCCGTTTACAGGGCGAAAGCCATTTTCTGCGGGCTTACCTGTACTTTAACCTGGTACGCATGTTTGGGGGTGTTCCTAAAGTAGATAAGGTATTAACACCGCAGGAAGCGGCTACGGATCAATACCAGACCCGTGCCGGCAGGGACACCATTTACCAGCTGATCACAGCCGACCTGGAATTTGCCCTGGCTAACCTGCCGGTAAAAGGCGGTGAAGGCAGCCAGGCCGGTAAGGCTACTAAAGGCGCAGCAGCCGCGCTCCTGGCCAAGGTAAGCCTGTACCGGCAAAACTGGCAACGCGCATACAGTCTTTCAGATTCTATCATTACCGGAAAGGTGGGCAGCTATGCCCTGTTGCCCAACTATGCGGATATATGGCGGGAAACCGGCAAGAACGGGGCTGAATCTATTTTTGAGGTGCAAACAGGGATCAATGCCTCCTGTGATGCAGCTATAGATGTATACAGTGTTTGCCAGGGGCCCCGTGCCGGTGGTAAGCGGGGCTGGGCCGATCTGGGCTGGGGATTTGATAACCCTTCCCTGAGCCTGTTGAATGCCTATGAAGCGGGCGATAAACGCCGGGATGCCACCATTATATTTATAAATCCCGGGGGCACTGTGCTGTGGGATGGCTTTCGTGTACCCGGCCGCGATAGTGTGGAAAATGACCGCTATAATTACAAGGCTTATCATAGCCGTACCCGTGAGCAGTACTGCGGCAATGCAGACCGTTTGCCGAAGAACCTGCGCATACTGCGTTTGGGCGAAGTGTTGCTGATACATGCGGAGGCCGCGCTGGCATTAAGCAATCCGGGGGCCGCTGTTACAGACATCAATGCATTGCGTACGCGTGCGGGCCTGGCTGCCAAAGGTACCGTTACCCGTGAGGATGTGTGGAAGGAGCGGAGGGTGGAAATGGCCATGGAGCACGACCGCTTTTTTGAGCTGGTACGGGAAGACGCGCTGGCGCCCGGCACCGCTGCTGCCGCTTTTCAGGCGCATGGTAAAACTTATGTAAGGGGCCGGAATGAAGTATTTCCCATACCCGCCACACAGATCCAATTCAGCCAGGGAAGGCTTTCACAAAATCCCGGTTATTAACAGGTGCACGATTTTAGATTTACGATTTTAGATTTGAAGGAGCGAAGTATGATCCCCCAATCTAAAATCGTAAATCTAAGATCTAAAATCAGAATGATGAAGTTAATATGGATAGGGTGCTTGCTCCTGGCCGGTTTGCTGCCGGTGCAGGCGCAAAAGAAACAACACAGGGATACACCACGCGAACAGATCAGTGATTCCGCGCTGCTAACATTGGTGCAGCAACGTACTTTTAATTATTTCTGGAAGTTCGGGCACCCGGTATCCGGGCTGGCTGCTGAGCGCACTGCTACACCGGACACTATAACCGTTGGAGGTTCCGGTTTTGGCGTTATGAGCATCCTGGTAGGTATTGAAAGAGGGTTTATTACCAGGGAGCAGGGGCTGGACCGTTTGCTGAAGATCGTGAATTTTTTATACAGGGCTGATAGCTACCATGGTATATGGCCGCACTGGCTCAATGGCGCCACGGGAAAAACGATACCCTTTAGCCGTAAAGATGATGGCGGAGACCTGGTGGAATCAGCTTTTATGTTCCAGGGATTGTTGTGTGTACGGCAGTATTTTACAGGCAGCAGCGCCAAAGAAACAGACCTGCGTACTAAAATAGGCTGGTTGTGGAATGAAGCGGAATGGAGCTGGTATACCCGTGACGGACAGCCGGTGTTGTACTGGCACTGGTCGCCCAATAACGGCTGGGCCATGAACCATCCTGTACGGGGTTATAATGAATGCCTGATCACCTATATTCTGGCCGCCGCTTCACCTACTTATCCCGCACCTGCCAGGGTATATCATGAAGGATGGGCCATGAGCAATTATTTTAATAATGGCAAGGAATACTATGGTATGAAGCTGCCACTGGGCTTTGATTATGGCGGCCCTTTATTTTTCGCGCACTACTCTTTCCTGGGATTGGATCCACGCGGCTTAAAGGATAAATATGCTGATTACTGGGAACAGAACCGTAACCACACGCTTATAAACCGGCAATACTGTATTGAGAACCCTAAGCAGTTCAAAGGCTACGGGCCGGATTGCTGGGGCCTTACCGCCAGCGACAGCTATGGGGGTTATGATGCACACTCACCCACCAACGACCTGGGAGTGATCAGTCCTACAGCGGCATTATCTTCCTTTCCCTATGCGCCGGAATATGCCATGCAGGCGCTTAAATATTTCTACTATAAGATTGGCGACCGCCTGTGGGGCGAGTACGGATTTTACGATGCCTTCAGCGAGTCGCATAACTGGATTGATAAACAATACCTGGCCATTGACCAGGGGCCCATTGTGGTGATGATAGAAAACTACCGCAGCGGCCTGTTATGGAAGCTGTTCATGTCGTGCCCGGAAATTAAGGCCGCGCTTAAACAGCTGGATTTTACGAGTCCGGCTATTTTGGAATTACAGGAAAGTAAAAGGTGAATGATCTCTGCACGGGAATTATAACAGGATGATCTTTTGTTCAATAGCGTATTTGATTAGTCCTAACGTAGTTTTGGTGCCAGTGGCCTCTTTCAGCTGCTGCTTTATTTTGTCAACAGCACTGGTGCTCAGGAACACTTCATTGGCAATTTCTTTGGTGCTCTTTTCTCTCCACAGCAGCTGTAATATTTTCTTTTGATTTTCTGTAAAGGTTAACTGCTGCTGTATCGCATTGGGCGGTAAGGGATGGTTGGCCCGCCAGTTCAGGGTATCCGTAAGGGTTTTATTCTGGTATACCATTCCTACAGCAGCTGCATTAATGGCCTGCAGCAGCTCCGTGGTATCCGCCCGTTTGGAAAGATATCCATGTATACCCAGCTCCAGCAGATCGTTGGCCATATAAGGCTCAAACTGCATCAGCATTACGATCACCTTAATGTGCGGGTGGTGATAACGGATCTGTGACAAGCTTTCTTTTTCATACACAGAGGGGGCAAAGAGTAATACATCCGGGTTGTCGTCACTATCCAAATTCTTTAAAAGTTCAGCTGTGTTGGAAACGTCAATAATCACTTTCAGCTCCTGTGATCTGGAAAGCAGATCGCTTATGGCCTTTCTTATTATAGTATGGTCACAAGCAATGGCTAGTCGAATAGTGTTATACATAGGAACAACTTTTAGACTAATTTTAAAGGGTTTTAAGCGGGGATTAAGCCGGCATTTGTATCATAATGGTTATTAGCAATAAATCCGTTTTATTTTTTTGAGTTAGCTATTTTACAAAAAAAAAACCAGAATACGTAACATGGAAAGGCTCATTTGACACGTCTTTATTACCTTGAAAGTAGGGAAATCCTTACTAAAGTTTACAGATTTTTGCATTTTTTTTAAAATATTGTATCGATAATTTCGTAGGGATGTTATAGAAATGCAGTCCGCATTAAGTGTTGGTTGGACATAATAAGGATTCCTCAAACAATAACCTTAAAATAGCACGACTGGGAGTCAATCTAGCGAAGCTCTGTTCTCCCGTGAAATAGCCATAAAGTAATCCACACCTGCACCGGTTACCACCTTTATGCCGGTTGTAAGGCCTATCCCCCTTGCCTTTGAAGTATCTCTTGTTAACACACCGCCAAGTAGTCTAACTGTATTTTTAATCCTAGTAACCATATTTTGTTATGTCCCACGTATGCCAGCCGGAAAAGAAATGGTTTGTTTTATTTACCAGGCCCAGATATGAAAAAAAGATTGCGCAGGAGATCTCTCTGATGGACTATGAGCACTATTTGCCGCTGCGTACCACCCTGCGTAAATGGAGCGACAGGATGAAGCGGATCCAGGAGCCGCTCTTTCCCAACTATCTTTTCGTTAAGATCTCTATGCAGGAAAAATACAAGGTGCTCTCTGCTGATGGGGTCGTTAAGTTTGTTTCCTGTGCAGGGCGCCCGGTGCCCGTAAGTGAAATGGAGATCGTAAAGATCAAAAGGATAGAGTCTGCCGATCATGATATTGCCGTAGAGCGGTTTAGCAGCATTGGTGAAAAGGTGAAGGTAACGGAAGGTATCTTCGCCGGCCTGGAAGGCGAGCTTATCCGTGCCCCACAAGGATCCCGGCTGCTAATAAAGCTGCACATGATCAATTATGCCATCTCTGTTGAAATGCACACCAGCCACGTACAAAAGATCGTTTGATCTCTCCCCCTCTGAATTTTCCACCCGCATTATTTATTCCCAATATTAAACATTACGCACATGGAGCATAATTATATGTCCATAGAGCAAGGTACGCTCTATACCCAGGTACTTTTGCAAAAAGACAATAACCTGGATAAGAATGACAACCTGGATGAGCTGCCTGAAACGCCCGCCGTATATGCGGTTTGCGGCCGTGTGAACGGTCAGCCGGCTAACCCCCGTTTTGTTGGAGAAACCGGCAACCTGCGTGCAACCATAAGATCGCATTTTGAAATAACAGATAATAACGGAGACGAATGTACGCAGTGCTTTAAGGAGTTCATGCTGTCTATCAAAATAAAAGAGCTGGTATACACATTATTGCCCGGCAGCTCGCCGGAAGAGCGCAGCAGCCTGAAAAAGGAATGGGAAGAAAAATATAAACCCAATTGCAATAAGCAGCTGAACGAAGTACATTAAAACCATTGGTTGTGACAGCAAAAATAATATTTGGCATAGCCATGGCCGTATGTATGGGCCTGGGGTATGCAGGTTATCCCGTAAAGGCTCCCGGGCAGCCATTGCCGGATACAATGAGTATTGCGCCCGCATTACAGTATGTAAATGGAACGGCCTTTATACGCGCCGGGCTTACCGGCAAAAACGTAAAGGTGGGCGTGGTGGATGTAGGATTTGAGGGCGCTGATAAAAACCCCCGCCTGCAGAACTTTTTTACGGCCGGGAAACTAGCCGCTACCAAAGATTTTATACATCCCAATGAGCAGGTGCTGTTCAGCAAACAAACGGATATGGATTGGCACGGCACCTATGTGTGGAGCTATATAGGCGGCAAAGATGCTGCCGGTAAGCGTTATGGCCTGGCAACGGATGCCGTGTTTTACCTGGCCCGTACGGATGATGGGGCAAAGGAGTACCAGAAGGAGCAGGAGTATTTCCGCGATGCAGTAGAGTGGCTGCATACGCAGGGCGTAAGGGTAGTGAATGTTTCATTGGGTTATGCCTATGATTTTGATAACCCGGCTGAAAACTATGTTCCTGAAAATATGAACGGCCAAACGGCCATCGTTACAAAAGCCGCACGGGAAGCGGCCGCGCGGTATAATATGATATTAGTGATAGCAGCTGGTAATGATGGTGATAATCCCTGGAAAATTATTTCCGCCCCGGCGGATGCTGATAATGTAATTGCGGTGGGCGCAACAGATATGAACAGGAGCAAGAAGACCTTCAGCGCTGAAGGCCCTGACTTTTTACCTTACCTGAAACCCAATATCAGCTGCCTGAATGATACCGGCGGCACCTCTTTTTCAGCCCCGGTTATTTCCGGCGTTGTGGCATGTATGTTACAGCAGCAGCCCAATATAACGGCCCGCCAGGTGGTGCGCATTATTGAACGTTCCGGTCACCTCTATCCTTATGGCAATAATTATGAAGGTTATGGCGTGCCGGATGCTGCCCGTATACTGCAGCTGATGAAAGACAGCACTCATGATTTTAAAACGGCCCGGCAGATCAAAGCAAGCGGGAATGAGCTGCAGCTGTCATCAGACGGTACCGGCAAGGACTGGGTGTTATTCCACAAAAAAGATAACTGGATTGTGCTGGAGCAGCAGCAGCTGAAACAGGATGGTGGGCAGATCACCATTAAAAGACCAGCCCCGCTTACCCGCACCAAACTGGTTGTGGACGATAAAATAAAAGCGGCATTCCATACAACAGATACACAGGAAGCGGTAAAACGTACTACCGTAGCCACTTCTCAGAACGTGATTGAAATCGTTTGGCCATAGGAGTAATTATGGAAAATATCATGGATCATACAGGCGGTCAGGTTACGCTTATTACGCTGCTGGAAAAACTGGCGGTAGTGAATAACTGTGGCATAACCCTGATACACAGCCAGGAAAAAGAAGCGTTTCTTTCCTATGGGGACCTTTACCATAATGCTTTGCAGGTGCTGGGCCATCTGCAGGCGCAGGGCATACAGCCCGGTAATGAAGTGGTGCTGATGCTGGAAGATAACCGGCAGTTCCTGCTATTCTTCTGGGCCTGCTTACTGGGAAAAATAATACCGGTGCCTTTACCTGCCGGTAACCAGGATGATCATAAATATAAGCTGGTAAGCGTATGGGGCACGCTGCATAATCCTTACCTGGTTTGTGAGCAGGCTTATTATAACCGGCTGTCATCATCGCTTTCAACGCAGCAACCGGCTGCCCTGGAAGCCATTGGACAGCGTTATCTGCCTGCAGCAGCTTTATTAACAGCCGCAGCGCCCGGGCAAACAGCGCCGGTGCAGGAAACGGAAACCGCTTACATCCAGTTCTCATCCGGTTCTACCGGTACTCCTAAAGGCGTTACGCTTACGCATCAGAACCTGCTTACCAACATGCAGGATATAGTTTCCCGTTCTCAAACCACCGCTGCAGATAAAAGTCTTAGCTGGATGCCATTGTCGCATGACATGGGGCTGATCTGCTTTCATTTATCCTGTTTGTTAGCGGGTATTGACCAGTATATAATGGATACGGCCCTGTTTATCCGCAACCCGGTGTTGTGGATAGAAAAGGCCAGCCAGCACCATATCAGTCAGCTTTACTCACCCAACTTCGGGTATCATTATTTTCTGTCAGCGCTGGAAGGTAAAGCTACAGGCGCCTGGGACCTTTCCGCCATCCGTATTATTTATAACGGGGCAGAGCCTATTTCCCACAAGTTATGCCGGCAGTTCACAGAAAAGCTGGCGCCCTGCGGACTACACAGCCACGCCATTTTTGCAGGTTATGGACTGGCAGAAGCATCTGTAGCCGTAGCCCTGCCGGATGTAAATGATGCGCTGCGTGTGCACTTCCTGGACCGGGACCATTGTAATATCGGCGACCGGATAAAGCTGGCGGAGCCCCGTAACGGAATTGTATTCGTAGAGAATGGGTACCCGCTGGAACATTGCGCTATCAGGATCTGCGGGAATGAAGATGAAGTGTTTGATGAGCGCAGAATAGGACATATACAGATCAAAGGCGGGAATGTTACCGCCGGGTATTATAATAATACGGCTGCTACCAGTGAGCTGCTAACGCCTGATGGCTGGCTGCGCACCGGCGATGTAGGTTTTTTATACAAAGGCCGTATAACCATTACCGGCAGGCATAAGAACATTATTATTATTAACGGGCAAAACTATTATCCGCAGGATATAGAAGCCATGGTATCCCGTGCATTGCCGGCCTTTGACCTGGGCAAGGTAGTGGTGTGTGGGGTAAGAGATGAAAAGAATGGCAGCGAGGAGCTGCTGGTTTTTCTTTTATATAAGGGAGATGTGGCTGGGTTTGCGCCACTGGCCGGAAGGGTGAAGGAAGCGGTGCTGGAAACAACCGGCTTAACGGTACAGGCGGTGATCCCGGTACGCAAAATACCTAAAACCACCAGCGGAAAGGTGCAGCATTTTAAACTGGCCACCCTTTACCGGCAGGGCGCCTTCCGGGATATAACCACTGAGCTGGATGAGCTGGTGGCCGCTGAGGAAGCAGATCAATTGCCGGATCATCTATCCATCCCTGAAAAGCTGGCGCGGATCTGGAAAGATCTGTTGGGCATGAAGCCACTGTCCCCGGAACAGGAATTTTTTACCGCCGGCGTAAACAGCCTGGTAGCTACCCGTTTTATCAGCTATATACGCAGGCTGTTACAGGCAGATGTAAGTATCAGCGATCTGTTCCAGCATCCATCCCTGGAACGCCTTGCAGCTTGTGTGGCTGCCAAAGGCACTGTGAAAGAGGACCCGGTATCTATGCTGGAAGAGCAGGATCACTACAGCTGTACGGATATACAACAGCGCTTTTGGCTGTTGCAGCAAATGGATGTGCAAAGCACTGCCTATAACCTGCACAGCGGTTTTGTAATAAACGGTGCATTGGACCTGACAGCGCTGAACAATGCCATTACCACGCTTCTCTCGAAATATGAAATACTGCGCACCACCTTTGTGAACCTGGATGGAAGCCTGCGGCAACGTGTACGCCGGCAAATGGATGCTGCTGCGGTGCTGCAATTTAAAGAGTTGCAGGAGCAGCAGGTTGCTCCGGAGGAGATAGCCCTATGGGAGAGCCGGCAGCCCTTTAACCTGGAACAGGGGCCCTTATTGCGTTTTAGCTGTTACCGGCTTACAGATACACAATACCTCCTGTTCTTTGCTATTCATCATATCATTGCTGATGGCTGGTCTGTAAATGTGATGATGGACCTTATAAAAAAGCTGTATAAACAACATCAGCAGCTAAAGGGGCCAGGCCTGCAGTATCATGATTATGCGGCCTACAACGCAGCCCGTAACGGCGCGCCCTTACAGCAGGCATTCTGGAAAGAAACGCTGGCAGGTTACAGCAAAGGGATAGAGCTGCCGTTTGCAAAGCCGCGTACTGCTGTACAAACTTTTGCCGGGCATGCCATTAAGCAGGTGTTACCACCATCCCTGCATGCGGCTATTAAAAAATATTGCCTGGAAAACGGCTGTACGGAATTTATGCTGGTAACAGCAGCCCTGCGCGTATTGTTATTCCGCTATACGCAGCAGGCAGATCTTGTAATAGGCACAGATACAGCCGGCCGCACGCACCCCGACCTGGAACCGCAGCTGGGCTGTTTCCTGAACACGCTGCCATTGCGGCTGCCGGTGCAGGCAAACGAAAGCTTTAACGGGTTGCTGCAGCGGGAGAAGCAGGGTATTTTGCAGGCCTTGCAGCACCAGGCCTATTCCTTTGATAAAATGATAACGGATGTGCAGCCGGAACGTGAATTCAGCAGAACACCGCTCTTTAATGTGCTGCTGTTATTCCAGAACCTGGAAGGTTCTACCAGCCTGGAAGGGTTGCATGAGCAGCTAACCGTACAACCTATATCCATGCCCGTTACTACCAGTATGGTAGACCTGGAAATGGAATTCACCTATGAGGGGCCGGCGCTTTTTTTCCAGCTGCGTTATAATACAGACCTGTTTGATGAGGCGCCTATGGAGCGTATG
>NZ_DATCRF010000263.1:0-4247 GCF_036569125.1 Chitinophaga sp.
ATTCACCCCATTGCGGCCCAAAGCGCCAAACAGTTTGCCGCTGGTGCCATGATGGTTCCGCATCTTATCACCCACCACTGCTACAATGCAAAGATCTCTTTCTACGAGCAGCGGCTCTATCTGCTTTTCCTGGATCTCCTGGGCAAACTCGCTGTCAACTGTAGTTTTGGCCTTCAGCATATCTGCTTCGTGTATACCTACCGTTATGGAGTGCTCCGACGAGCTTTGGGTGATGAGGATCACGTTGATGCGTTCCTGTAACAGGGAATCGAACAGGCGGCGGGAGAAACCGGGTATGCCTATCATACCGCTGCCTTCCAGTGTAAGTAATGCAATGTTCTGGATCCCGGAAATACCGGTTACAGGATAGCTGCGGTTATGGCCGTCGTGCACATGAATCAGGGTGCCATGATCTTCCGGGGCAAAGGTATTTTTGATCCAGATGGGAATGCGTTTGGTCATTACCGGCTGTATGGTGGGCGGGTAAATAACCTTGGCGCCAAAGTGCGACAGCTCCATGGCTTCCTCATAGCTGATATGCGGAATGGGAATGGCCTGTGATACCAGGCGTGGGTCGGCGGTCATCATGCCGCTAACATCCGTCCATATATCCAGCACCCTGGCACTCACTGCTGCGGCAACAATAGCGGCGGTATAGTCGGATCCGCCGCGGCCCAGGGTAGTGGTTTCCCCATCGGAGCTGGCGGCTACAAAACCGGGTATCACCACATAATCTGCTTTTTCTTCCTGGAAATATTCTGCGATCTGATGGTTGGTGGCCAGGAAGTTCACCCTTGCGCTGCCGAAGAAAGCGTCGGTCACTATCAGCTCCCGGCTGTCTTTCCATACAGCGGTGGCGCCCAGCTGTTTCAGCTTTTCGGCAAGCATATACGAAGATACCAGCTCGCCAAAGCTCATAATTTTATCGAGGGAGCGTTTGCTCAGCTCTTCTACCTGGAAAATACCGTCACACAGGGTTTCCAGCACATTCAGCTTTTTCTTCACCTGGCTAATCAGGCTGCTTTGCGCGGTAATGGGAAACAGGGTACGGATGGTATCCAGGTGTAAGGTTTCAATTTCCTGTAACACGGATTTGTATTGCTCCTGGCCTTTGGCAGCCAGCTGTCCGCAGCGGATCAGCTTATCTGTAATGCCGCTCATGGCAGAGGCTACGATGGCAAAGCGGCCCTGGGGTTTCTGGTGAAGGATAATGTTACAAACCTGCTCTATGGCCCTGGTACTACCCATGGATGTACCGCCGAATTTTAATACCTGCATGTGAAACTTAAGTTAGTGAATGCGTAGAAAAAGTGTGGTTCCCTTTCGCGGGACCTACCACCGGAGTGGTCGTGAGACGATATGTTTATCTTAACCCCGCACAGGGGTTGTAATGGTGGATGTTGTAATAGTGCTGATGCCAGCCCCGGAGAAGGAGCGTGCAGCGGTAGTGAAGTATGTGGATATTGGTAGCACTATTATAGAAAATTTACTTTCTGGTAACAAAAGTCTTGGTTTTATGTTTAAAAAACAACCCAATTGTCAATTTTTTGAAATAATTTAAATAAAATTGGGTAAATACGAATAAATACTAAATATAACAGCTTTGTACACACCTTTGTTGAGCAGATGTGCAGCCGGTGCTGTTATACGGCAGCAGCTTTGCTGATTTAAACCAATAGGCTATATTTGGATGTATAAAGGTGCTATTATGCCTTACTTCAGGAATTTCACGTATTATATAGACAAGCGCAGGTGGAAATACTATTTCCTGCTGGCCACCCTGGCCATGGATTCGGTGAAATGAAGTCCTGCTTTCAACATCTCCAACATCTTACTTCATTTTTAAAAACAAGCCATGCCTCAATATCATCAGCTGGGACAGATCCCGCATAAACGCCATACCCAATTCCGTAAACCTGACGGTACTTTATACTCGGAGCAGCTTTTTTCTACGGAGGGTTTTTCTTCCCATTACTCACTGCTGTATCACTGTCACCCGCCTACGGAGATCATAAAGGTGGATGAGCCTTATTCCGCAGCGCCGCGTATTGCGGAGGAAAAAATGCTGAAGCACCGCAGCTTCCAGGGTTTTAACATTAAACCGGTGCCTGATTTCCTGGCCAGCCGCAAGGCGGTGCTGGTGAACAGTGATTGCCATATAGTGCTGGCTGCGCCGCAGCAAAGCATGCAGGATTATTTTTATAAAAATGCAGATGCGGATGAGCTGATCTTTGTGCATGAAGGCTCCGGCATTTTGCATACCCAATACGGGCAGCTGCCTTTCAGCTATGGCGATTACCTGGTGATACCGCGGGGTACTATTTACCAGGTAGCTTTTTCAGATGCCAATAACCGCCTGTTCATTGTGGAATCGTTTAGCCCTATCCGTTTTCCCAAACGGTATTTAAGCCAATACGGACAATTGATGGAGCATGCACCCTTTTGCGAAAGGGACATCCGCCAGCCGCAGCACCTGCAAACCATTGATGAAGCAGGGGATTTTCTGATCCGGATTAAAAAGAAGGGGATGATGTATCCCATCCACTATGCGCATCATCCCTTTGATGTGGTGGGCTGGGATGGCTGCGAATACCCCTTTGCCTTTTCTATTCACGATTTTGAGCCTATTACAGGGCGTGTGCACCAGCCGCCGCCGGTGCACCAAACCTTTGAGGGCGGCAATTTTGTGGTATGCTCTTTTTGCCCGCGCCTGTTCGATTATCACCCACAGGCTATCCCTGCACCTTATAACCATAGCAATATTGACAGTGATGAGCTGCTGTATTATGTGGATGGGGATTTTATGAGCCGCAAACATGTAACCCGCGGCATGATCACGCTGCACCCCGGTGGCATCCCGCACGGGCCGCACCCCGGTGCAGTTGAAAAAAGTATTGGCGCAAAGGAAACAAAAGAGCTGGCCGTGATGGTAGATACTTTTCACCCGCTGCAGATCACCGAAGAAGCGCTTGCTATTGAAGATAAGCAGTATGTGATGAGCTGGTCGGAGTAGGGTTACTATCAAATAAAATAGGAAGGGATGCTCAAAAAAATAGCTGCCCCGCTGATGATTTACTTTATCTTGGTACCCTCTAAATCAATCATCATATGGAATACAGGCAACTAGGAGAGAGTAATTTAAAAGTGTCTGCCATTACATTTGGCGCATGGGCTATTGGCGGCTGGATGTGGGGCGGCGCAGAGCGTAAGGATGCGCTGGAAGCGATCCGGGTATCTATTGATCATGGGGTAACCTCCATTGACACGGCGCCTATTTACGGGCAGGGATTGAGTGAAGAGATCGTAGGCGAAGCCATTAAAGGCCAGCAGCGTGACCAGCTGCAGATCCTCACCAAATTCGGTATGCGCTGGGACCTGGACAAAGGCACACTGGCTTTTAAAAGCAAGGATAACAGCGGTAAAGACATTGACATTTACAAATATGCCGGCAAGGAAAGCGTGATCCAGGAATGTGAGGACAGCCTGAAGCGCTTAGGCACCGATTATATTGACCTGCTGCAAATTCACTGGGCCGATGTGACTACGCCCATTGAAGAAACCTATGAAGCGGTATTACGCCTGAAAGAGCAGGGTAAGATCCGCGAAGCAGGCGTTTGTAACTATAATGTTGAACAAACCAAAGCCGCTCATAGCGTGGTAAAGCTGGCCTCTAACCAGGTGCCTTTCAGCATGGTGGAAAGAAGCATTGAAAAAGAGCTGGTGCCTTATTGTATAGAGAACAAGATCGGCATACTGGCTTACAGCCCGCTGCAGAGAGGCATACTTACCGGTAAAATAAAACCGGGGCACTCTTTTAATGAAGGAGATACCCGTGAAGGTAACCGCTTTTACCAGCCTGAAAATATTACCCGCATTAATGCTTTCCTGGATGAGCTGCGGCCTATGGCGGAAAGTAAAAATGCTACGGTGGCGCAATTAGTGATCCGCTGGACTATTGAAAGGCCGGGTATTACAGTAGCGCTGGTAGGCGCCCGTGATGCGAACCAGGCCATACAGAATGCAAAAGCGATCAATGTGAAGCTGAGCGCTGAGGAGATCGATTATATTAATGAGCGGTTATATAAGCTGCAGCTGGTGTAGGAGAGAGGAAGGAGCTGAGCGCCCGGAAGGTGATGAACTTTCCGGGCGTTTTTGTGTTATATAGCCAATTTTATAAATCCTTATATTTGTAATTATGGGATTAGTTTACGCAGATATAGAATTAATAAACGGGGACGATCTTAGTC
>NZ_DATCRF010000264.1:0-5534 GCF_036569125.1 Chitinophaga sp.
GATGTGCGCTTTGAAACCTGCCGTGCTTCGGGCCCTGGCGGGCAGCATGTAAATAAAGTGGAAACCGCCGTAAGAGGGATCCATCAGCCCTCCGGCATACAGGTACTGGCTATGGACGGCCGCTCGCAGATCATGAATAAGAAATTATGCCTGCAGCGCCTGAAAGCCAAAGTGCTGGCCTGGCAAACGGAGCAGCTGGTAGCGCAGCAACAGCACCAGTGGCAGGAGCATAATGTGCTGGAGCGGGGGAATGCGGTTAGAACTATAAAAGAGGAGCTGTTATAATTAATAATGAAGAATGAATAATTAATAATCGCAGGGCTAGTACTTCGGTGAAGAATTGGCCTCCGGTATTATTAATTATTCATTTTTAATTATTAATTCTGAAGCTGGTTGGCAATCACAAACGCTATCAGCTCATCCTGCGCAATACCTGCACGCATACACGCATCCTGGATATCTTCCCGGGATACGTTTGCTGCAAAGGATTTTTCTTTCAGTCTTTTCTTCACGCCTTTAATATCCATGCCGGCATAACCATCCGGCCGCATAAGCGAGTAGGCGTGTACCAGCCCTGAGAGCTCATCAAAAGCGTATAACATTTTATCCATCTTACTTTCCGGCTCCACACCGAAATAGCGGGGCCCGTGTGAGGCGATGGCTCTTATTATTTCAGGATCTACCTGCAGGCGTTCCAGCTCCTCAACGATCTTGCGGCAATGCAGCCCGGGCCACAGGTCCCAGTCGGCATCATGTAATAAGCCGGCCAGCTCCCAGCGCCATTGCCCGGCTTCGTCCAGCTTTTCATTTTCAGCGGCCCAGCAGCGCATCAGGTGGCCTACCTGCCGCATGTGCAGCTGTAGCCTTTCGTTCTTTACCCATTCGCGCAGCAGGGCAGCTGCATCCTCTTTCGACAATACATTGCCGGCATTCGCCGGGTTACCGAATGTGGTCCTTCCTAATGGTAATATTTCCATTTGTAATTAATAATTAAGAATTAATAATTAATAAGCCTGCTGCGTTCAATTCGTAATGCGTAATTACAATTACTCCGCACCGGCTGTTATTCTTTGCAGCCATTTCTCCGCCAGTGCGGGCCACACGTCTGCCGCAGGATTGCCGGGCCGTAAGCCGTAACCATGTCCGCCATGAGCATAAAAGTGTAATTCTACGGGCACCTTGGCATCGCGCAATGCGCCGGCCATTACCAGCGCGCTATTGCCATAGGTATCATCTGCCGTAGCAAACAGGAACATGGGCGGGGTTTGGGCATTCACTGCCAGCTCCGGCGTTAAGCTGCGCTGCGGGCCTTTGTCGAGGTAGGCCGGGTAAATAAGCACTGCAAAATCGGGCCGGCAGGAGAGGGCGTCCGCATCATCCACCGGTGTATAATTATGTTGTTCGTATAATGTAGTGGCGCGTGCGCTTAAGCTGCCGCCGGCAGAAAAGCCCAATACGCCTATTTGTTTATTCAGCTTCCATTCTTTTGCCCGGCTGCGCACAATACGCAGGGCTCTTTGTACATCCTGCAGGGCGCCTTTTTCTTTTTGCGGCACACGGTACTGCAATACAAAAGCGGTATATCCTAAGCCGCTTAGCCATTGTGCAATTTCATCACCTTCCAGGTTAATGGCCAGTATGCTGTAACCGCCGCCCGGACAAACTACAATGCCTGTATGCAGATCACGTACACCGGCTTTGGGCGTGTATACGGTAAGGATAGGGTCTGTAACATCCGTTAGTCTTATTACATGCCTGCTGGTATCGGGTGTGGGTACCGCCGCTTTCTTGGCTGCTGTTTCCCCTGGTACCGCACCCGGCCATAAGTGAATGACAGTCTGTTGTTGCGCAACGCTGGAAAAACTGCTCATAATGATGCAAAATAGCCATAAAGGATGTTTCATAGAGTGGAATTTATTCCATACAAAATACAATTTAATGCCATTTGCAAGTATGCTTTCTATAGGTATTCCCTCAATTTCACGATTAGGTACCCTTTTTGTATCCAAAGCTGGCAGAAGCATATCAATCACCAAAACAACTAGTTATGAAACAAGTATTGAACAAATGGAACACTTTATTACTTGCTGTCCTGCTGCCTTTTGCCTTGCAGTCCTGCGGCGGCGGAAACACGAATACCAGTCATGACGATAGCGTAGACAGCGCTAAGGATGTAAATGAAGCAATGGCACCGGTAGACAATGAATCATCAGATTTTGCAGTAAAAGCCGCCAGTGGTGGTATGATGGAAGTAAAGCTGGGTGAGATCGCTCAGCAGAATGCCAGCTCGCCCCGCGTAAAAGCTTTTGGCCAAATGATGGTGCAGGATCACTCCAAAGCTAATGAAGAGCTGAAAAGCCTGGCCGGTACAAAAAATGTTACCCTGCCGGATAGCGTTGGTGAAGACCATAGCAAACATATCCAGGACCTGAGCAAAAAGACGGGTAAAGATTTTGACAAGGCCTATATAGATATGATGGTGGATGACCACAATGAAGATATTGACATGTTTGACAAGGCCTCCAAAGATCTGAAAGACGCCGATCTGAAAGCATTTGCCACCAAAACACTTCCTACTTTACGCGCACACCTGGATTCTGCCAAAACAGTACAGGAAGCGCTGAGGAAGAATAAGAATGAAAATCCCAGGAATCAGAATTAGTCCAGGGTCCATGGTCCATGGCGTGGTGCATGGCGGCCACTGTGCAATCACAGCCTGGTGCGTAAATGAAGGTTTACAAGATAATGGCTGGGCTTGGGTCTGTCCATATTCCGATATTCTTAATACAAAAGGCCATGGAGCAACTCCATGGCCTTTCGTGTATTTGCATTAATCAGGTTTGCAGTATAATAGCCGGCTCCGGCCTTCCATGTTCCAACATTCCTCTCGCAGCAGGCAATGGACTATGGACCATCGGCCATGGACCTCCCGGCTCTCCACGTTCAATATCCCACTTGCAGCAGGCTATGGACCATCGACTATGGACCATGGACCGTTAAGCAGTAATGCGGCCCGAAGGGACGCTACTGCTTAACCAGCTCTATCTCGCAATGAATGCGTACATCGTCGCCTACTACCAGGCCGCCGGCTTCGGTTACAGCGCTCCAGTTGAGGCCAAAATCTTTCCGGTTAATTTTACCGCTTACTGTAAAACCGGCTTTAGTATTACCCCAGGGATCTTTTACCACACCGCCGAATTCCACACCTACGGTGATAGATTTCGTTACATCGCGGATGGTGAGGTCGCCGGTTATATTATAGGACCCGTCATTATCCACGGATTCAAATTTTTTCGGCACAAAGGTGATCTTCGGGAAAGCATGATCGTCAAAGAACTCCGGAGAGCGAAGGTGCCGGTCCCGGTCATCATTGCCGGTGGATACCGATGCGGTGTCTGCCGTAAAAACGGCTTTGGCCGTAGTAAAATCCTCCTCTTCCGTTTCCGCTTCCAGGCTAAACTTATTAAAGTGGCCGGAAACGCTGGAGATCATCAGGTGTTTAATTTTAAATCCTATCGAGCTGTGTGCCGGGTCCAGGACCCATTTGGAGACTGCCATATGAAGTAGGTTTTTATGAATTACGAATGAGTCAATTACGAATTGGTTACTGCGGTTAGGTATTGTACAGTTGATAGTAAGTAGTTTATAATCTGATAATCATCAACTGTAATGCCTAATTTAAGCTACAATATCCAATTCATACTGCACAATTCCTAAATATTCTGTTACCTGGTTATTCATATCATAATTCCTTTCAATGGCATTCTTTTTTTCACAGGGCACACTGTGACTACTCCGTAATCCCTCTTCCTTGAACACTCAATCCGCATTTCGTAATTGACTAATTCGTAATTTCACAAAAATGTATGCCATTGTTGACATAGAAACCACCGGCGGCCATGCCAGCGCCAACGCCATTACGGAAGTAGCCATTTTTGTGTATGATGGCCTGCAGGTGGTGCAGGAGTACCATACCCTGGTAAATCCGCGCATGCCCATCCCATATTATGTGCAATCGCTCACCGGCATTACCGATGAAATGGTAGCGGAAGCGCCCGGCTTTGAAGAGCTGGCGGAAAGTATTTACGGCCTGCTGCACGATAAGATCTTTGTAGCCCACAACGTTAATTTCGATTATTCCTTTTTACAGCATCAGCTGGCCGGCCAGGGGTATGAGCTGAAGTGCAAAAAGCTTTGCACGGTACGCCTGGGGCGTAAGATCATCCCGGGCCTGCCATCGTACAGCCTGGGTAACCTGTGCCGTTCCCTGCAGATCCCTGTATTGCAACGCCACCGCGCTGCCGGCGATGCCGCTGCTACCGTACGTTTATTTGAAATGCTGCTGCAGCGGGATACGGAGCAGGCCATTGCCGGCGCCCTGAAGGCAGGTTCCAAAGAGCAGTTCCTGCCGCCCAACCTGCCGCCGGAGCAGGTGAAACAGCTGCCTGCCAACCCCGGCGTATACTATTTTCACGATCAAAAGGGAAAGGTGGTGTATGTAGGCAAGGCCCGCAACCTGCGCAAACGGGTGAACAGCCATTTTACCGGCAACAATGCCGGACACAAGCGGCAGGAGTTCCTGCGCAATATTTACAGCATCAGCTATGAAATAACAGGTACGGAGCTAATGGCGGAGATCCTGGAATCTGTGGAGATAAAGCGCTTATGGCCGGTATATAATTATGCCCAGAAGCATGTGGAGTTCAACTACGGCTTTTACACCTTTGAGGACCAGGACGGGTATTTACGCCTGGCCATTGAAAAGCGGCGTAAGTATTCCAGCCCCCTCCATGTATTTAAATTGCTGGTAGAGGGGCATCAGCTGCTGCGGAACCTCATCCGGAAGTTTGATCTGTGTCCCAGGCTGTGTTTTCTCCAAAAGGGGAGTGGCGCCTGTTTGCCGCTGCAGGAGCATACCTGCCATGGCGCCTGTGAAAAAAAAGAACCCGCAGCCTTGTATAATAACAGGGTGCAGGAAGCCATAGACTGGTTGCAACAGCAACAGCCGTCATTTGTAATTATGGGTCATGGGAGAGATGTTGAAGAACAGAGCTGTATACTCATGGAAAAAGGGCGCTTTTACGGCATGGGATACCTTCCCCGGGACGTAGCCGTTACCGGTAGTGACCAGCTAAAGGATTTCCTTACGCAGTACCCCGAAAATGAATACATCCAAAACCTGATCCGGCTGCATGCAACCGGCAAAGCGGCCCGTTTGTTACCATTGTAACAACCCGTATTCCACACTCCACACGTACGTTAAAATAAAAGACGATAGTAAATGAGTCCCGGCCGGTAATAACATATGGATCCCGGTAGCCTCTCCATGCTCAACATTCTTCCCGCAGCAGGCAATGGACCATCGACTATGGACCATGGACTTAACCATCGGTCTGTTTGAAAGGCGCAAAGATCATTATTGAAAGAATGTGTTGCTGTTGCGCAGGTATGAATGACGAACTGTATGGTACACCCTTTTGGTTTTTACAGGCCATAAATATCCTGGTACCGGATCCGGTACAATGCTGGTAGAT
>NZ_DATCRF010000265.1:0-2312 GCF_036569125.1 Chitinophaga sp.
GGTCATTGATCAGTGAAGGATTGATAATGGTTTGCAGGGGCATCTGGCTGCGGAACACATCCCATCCGCTGAAGATGGTGCGCTTGCGGAAAGTGCCGCCGCTATGCACCTTACCGTCTCCACCGGTATATTTACCATCTACATCCTGCACAATGCGCGGGTCTATCATGGTATGATATAAGGCCGTATAAAATACCTGCTGCTCTTCTTTTGTGCCGCCGGCAACCTGTATGCGGGAAAGCTCCCTGTTCCACAGCTCACGGGCACGGCTATGTACTTTATCAAAATTCCAGTCCTTTATTTCCTGCTTTAGGTTAGCTGCTGCGCCTTCCATGCTTACAAAGGAGATGCCTGCTTTCATAAATACCTGCTCTCCCGCCTTTGTATCGAACTCCGTAAAAAATCCCAGGTGCTTTCCTTCTTTTTCTTTAACGCCATTCAGGATGGCTGCATGGCCTGCCTGCTGCTGGTAACGGTCGCTGCTTACATCTTCCAGCTTACGTGTCCAGCTATCGGGAATATCAGCGCTCCATACGCCATAATGCCGCAGGGGCTTGCTGAATACTGCGTAGAAATAAACGGTATAATCTGCATGGCCATCTCCATTACCCCAGCCGCCACCATCCGGAGTGCATTTCATCCATCCTGTGATGGTGCTGTCATTCACTACTTTCACATACTGGCTGGTGGAAGTACCGCCTACCCTGCGGGCAAGATCGATCTGGATCCTTGACTGCTGATTAGCAGGGAATGTGAATCTTAAGATGGCGCTATGAGGCGCAGCTGTCATTTCAGCTTTGATGTTATAGTCTGATAGCTGTACTGAATAATATCCGGCAGCTGCTTTTTCACTTGATTTAAGATATTCTGAACGATAGCCTTCTTTTGTACCAGGCTTGCCTGCCAGTGTTTTTAAAGGCCCTGTTGTTGGCATTACGAGAAAGTTGCCCAGGTCACCATACCAGCCAATGCCGCTCATCTGGGTAAATGCAAATCCTTCTATGCTGGTATGTTCGTAGCTGTAACCGGAACCGTTATCGCCGCCGGTAATGGTATTAGGACTAAGCTGTACCATACCATAGGGAGTGGTAGCCCCGGGAAATGTTTTTCCCAAGCCATGATAGGTGCCGGCAGCGCCTACGCTGGTACTGGCGCCTACAAAAGGATTCACCAGGTTGGCCGGTGATTGTGCGGCTGCGCGGTGAATACAACATACAAGCGTACAAACGATAATTAACTGGATCTGCTTCACTATAATTTAATTTTGCGGCAAGATAATAAAACGTGGCAAGCCTCTATAGCAATGGCAATCGTCATTTTTAAACACAGGCCCGGTCTGCGCCGCTGCAGACACCCCCAAAAAGCCCGTCAGTAGCAGGTAAAGGAAACTTTTCATACGCGTGAAACATGCTAAACTGATTTAGCAAATAAAGGATAAAAGAATTTCCCGCACAACATCATTAACATATAAATATTTATGTAATTTGTATTAAGCTATACATCTTGCGATTAATAGTCTGCAAAAATCATCATTTTAACATAACTAAACCGGTTTAGCAAAATATTTCTATTATTGCGGAAACATTTCACCACTTATGAAGTCAATTGCATTGCTGCTCTTATCCCTGGTTACCGGTACCTTATTATATAGTCAAAGCCTTCACTGGAAAGCATTTCCGCAGGCAGCAGTACGGGAACAAGCCGCTGCTGTTGCCAGCCCGGGTTTTCCCGACCGGGATTGGGTGCCAGCCATTGTACCCGGCACGGTGTTTTATGCCTATGTAAAAGCAGGCCTGGAAAAAGATCCGGATTATGCAGATAATATTTACCAGGTGGATGCTGCAAAATATAACCGGCCATTCTGGTACCGGACGGAATTTCCTGCAATAGCGGTGCAACGGCAGCAGCGCGTATGGTTAAAATTTAACGGGATCAATAAATACGCAGACATTTATTTCAATGGCAAACACCTGGGTAACTTACACGGGCATATGCAACGGGGTAGCTATGATATTACCTCCCTGCTGCATCCAAAAGGTAAGAATGCCATTGCGGTGCTGATCTCTCCTCCTAAATACGATCCTGCCCATGATCACGGCCTGGCTAACTGGGAAAGCCCCACCTACATTTGCAGCGGCAGCTGGGACTGGATGCCGGCCGTACCCGGGTTAAACAGCGGTATCACCGATACAGTAGCCATTACCGTTACAGGCCCTGTGAGCATTGCTGATCCCTGGATCCGTACCCATATGCCGGATACCAGTGCGGCAGCTATCACGGTATCTGCCCGGCTTACGAACGCCTCCCCTGCT
>NZ_DATCRF010000266.1:0-7879 GCF_036569125.1 Chitinophaga sp.
TGGAACAAAATGCGCGGAATGTTGATACCAGCCGGCACCGCTCTGCATATGAAAATCTTTCTTCCCGCATCAGATCTTTATCCATCGGCTCTTTGCGGCTTGACAGCACTAACCTGAAATATACGTATATCAAGAAAGACAGTGGATTGATCATCACCCAGCTACACCGCCTGAGCATACATGTAAAGGACCTGCTGATCGATTCTGTAGCGATGGAAGATCCATCCAGGTTCTTATATGCGCGTAATTATGAGCTGCATTTACGCGCTTACCGGCACCGTACAAAAGATAGCCTGTATTGGATGATTGTGCGCGATGTAAGCTATAATGCCGCAGAACGTACCCTGCGCCTGGGCCAGTTCCGCGTAGAGCCGCGTTACGAAAAAGCTGCATTTGACCGTAAGATAAAATACCAGCGCGACCGTTATGATGTGCGGCTGAATAACATTCTTGTAAAGGAGCTTCAGCCCTATGCCCTGCTGCAACAGCAGCAGCTGTGGGCAAGGCATGTGGAAATTGAAAATGGCAACATTGAAATTTATCATAACCGCAGCCTGCCTCCTTCCGGCGAGATCAAGACCGGGCAGTTCCCGCATCAGCTGCTGCAAAAGCTGGCAGTACCTGTTTATGTGGATACGCTGATAGGCAAAAAAGTAGAGCTGTCCTATTCGGAGGTGAACCCCAAATCCCAGCAAACGGGCACCCTGCTGTTTAAGCAGGTACATGGCGTTTTCCGGAACGTTACCAACATTGATTCCATGATCGCAAAAAATAAGCACCTGGTGGCAGATATGGATGCTGTGTTTATGCAAAGCGGTATGCTGCGTGCACGCTTTGACTTTATATTGGGGGAGCCCCATGGCGCTTTTGCCATTACCGGCCAGCTAAAGGATATGGACGGGCGGCAGCTTACGCCTGTAACAAGGCCACTGGCGCTGGTAGAGGTAAAATCGGCCCAGATACATGACCTTACTTTCAGCATGCAGGGTAATGAAAAGGGGGCTACTGCTGAAGTAAAGATGATATACGATCATTTAAAAATAAGCATCTTAAAAAAGGATGATGATACACACCAGCTTAAGCGTAAAGGCCTGCTTAGCCTGTTTGCCAATGCAATTGCCATTAATGACAGCAACCCTTCAGATAATGGGGGACCGGTTAAAGTATCCCATGTGAAGTATACACGTGACCCTCAGAAATCGTTCTTTAACCTGGTTTGGAAAACGTTGTTTGCCGGTGTAAAGGAAACGGCTATTGCCGCAAATATTAAGCTTTAAAATGCATCTTATGAATAGTTGAAAAAACTGATATTTCCCTCATATTTTTATTTTATTTGTACACCATCTATACACACCTTTGCACTGCCGTGTGCCTGCATCCAAAAAAGGCATCCATACCGTCCAAAAACTGCCTGTTTTTTATTGAAATGAGGCCCATTTTCCGTATATTTGCACAATTCACGAGACATTTAATCAATTAGCATTTTTACATCAAGATATGAGCGAAGAATTAGCGCAAGTAATTGCCGCCACCAACACATATGATGCGGATAGTATTCAGGTATTGGAAGGGCTGGAAGCGGTACGCAAGCGGCCGGCCATGTATATAGGCGATATTGGTGTTAAAGGGTTGCACCACCTGGTGTATGAGGTAGTAGATAATGCCATAGATGAAGCGCTTGCAGGCTTTTGTAAGAACATTGAAGTTACCATTTGCGAAGATAATTCCATACGTGTTTATGATGATGGCCGCGGCATTCCCACCGGTATGAACACCAAGGAAGGCCGTTCCGCCCTGGAAGTAGTAATGACCGTATTACACGCGGGTGGTAAGTTTGATAAGAACACCTATAAAGTATCCGGTGGTTTGCACGGGGTAGGTGTAAGCTGCGTAAACGCATTAAGCTCTGTGCTGCATGTAACCGTGCACCGCGAAGGAAAAATATTTGAGCAGGAATACCACCGTGGCGCACCGCAATATTCCGTACGGGAAATAGGCACAGCCGAGGATACCTGCACGATTGTACATTTTAAGCCGGATGATGAGATCTTCAAGGAAACTACCTATAACCGCGAGATCCTTGCAGGGCGCCTGCGTGAGCTGGCTTACCTGAACCGCAAGATCAAGATAGACCTGATCGATAAACGCGAAAAAGATGATGCGGGTAATGTACTCAGCGAAACTTTTTACAGCGAAGGCGGTATCGTAGAATTTGTGCAGATGCTGGACCGTAACGGCCGCCGTAATTCCTTAATGCCTGCTCCTATTTTCATAGAAGCGCATGACGCGGCTTCTAACGTAGCGGTAGAAGTAGCACTGCAGTACAATGACTCTTTCAGTGAGAACATTTTCTCTTACGTAAATAATATCAATACCATAGAAGGCGGTACACACGTGGCAGGCTTCCGCCGCGCCATTACCCGTGTATTCAAAAGCTATGGCGATAAGAACAAGCTGTTTGAGAAATCAAAGATCGAGGTTACGGGTGATGACTTCCGCGAAGGGCTGAGCGCTATAGTAAGCGTAAAGGTACCGGAGCCGCAGTTTGAAGGCCAAACCAAAACCAAGCTGGGTAACTCTGATGTAATGGGTGTAGTGGACAGCGCTGTTGCAGATGTGCTGAACGCTTACCTGGAAGAGCATCCCCGCGAGGCTAAAACCGTGATCAACAAAGTAGTGCTGGCCGCACAGGCCCGCGAAGCCGCCCGTAAAGCAAGGCAGCTGGTGCAGCGCAAAAGCGTGCTAACCGGCAGCGGCTTACCCGGTAAGCTGGCTGACTGCTCTGAAAATGATCCCGGTAAATGTGAGCTGTACCTGGTGGAAGGAGACTCCGCGGGTGGTACGGCTAAACAGGGCCGCAACCGTGCTTTCCAGGCTATATTACCGTTAAGGGGTAAGATCCTGAACGTAGAAAAAGCCATGGAGCACAAGATCTATGAGAACGAGGAGATCAAGAACATTTTTACCGCACTGGGGGTAACCATTGGTACGGAAGAAGATGATAAAGCCCTGAACCTGACCAAGCTGCGGTATCATAAGCTGATCATTATGACCGATGCCGATGTGGATGGCAGCCACATTGCAACCCTGATCCTGACCTTTGTATTCCGTTATATGAAAGCCCTGGTAGAACAAGGGTATGTGTACATTGCACAACCACCGTTATACTTAGTGAAAAAGGGTAAGGAACAGGAATACGCCTGGACGGAAGAACAGCGTAAGGCTGCGGTATCCCGTATAGCCGGTGAAGGTAAGGAAGAGAATGTAGTGATACAGCGTTATAAAGGTTTGGGTGAAATGAACGCAGAGCAGCTGTGGGAAACTACCCTGAACCCGGAGAACCGCACCCTGAAACAGGTAACTATTGAAAGCGCTGCAGAAGCAGACCGTGTATTTAGTATGCTGATGGGTGATGAAGTACCTCCACGCAGGGAATTCATAGAATCCCATGCCAAGTATGCTAAAATTGATGCTTAACCGTATATCGTTATACGTTATAAATGAACCCCGGGTATAATGCCCGGGGTTTTTGTTTATATGTGCTAATTAACATTCGGGTTTTAGCTAAAGGCCACAACTGGTGGAGGAACAGCAAGTTGGCCAAACTCATCCGTGAAAAACCGCTATAATTAAGCGTTTTAACATGTTTGTATTGCTGAACCAATTTAGCAAAGCCAGGTTATTGATTATCAAAAAACTAGAGCGTAAAGCCTTATTTTATTAAAAAAACTTATAGATTATTTATATAATTTATGGCAAATATTACTATCTTGCACTCAGATTTATACCTATACCGAAAGCAATAAAGCGATAAACCTATACCTATGAAATTATCCCGAGTGGCGGCCATTTTTGTGGTGGCTGCAATGATCTTCAGCGCCTGTAAAAAGGACGATGCTCAACCGGAAGCGGTGTTTTCATTTACATTCGAGGGTAAACAATATGTATCCAGCGGCACTTCCGCTTACTACTCTGATACCGTGATCACCGGTAAAAAAACACTGGTGATAGATGGGGTTACCAATAATTTTAAGGAGCACATGCAGCTAATGATCACTTCACCGGATGGTGAAATGCCGGTAGGCACTTATGGTGGTTCTGCAGCATCATTGATGCCGGTAACGGATTCAACGGAGTCGGGTTACATAGGTGTATCAACCATTAACGTTCAAATTACAAGCATTAATAGTAAACGTGCCGAGGGTACTTTCCAGGGCACATTAAGTAAAAGTGGTGAAACAGAAAAGCCATTAACGGACGGGACTTTTAAAGTCAACATTAACTAGATCATCGTTTTTTTTGAAATCTTTTTCCATCGACACGCCCCGCCTTTCCAGGCGGGGCTTTTTTAATTACTTAACAGGCATAGCCTGCGGCCATCTGCGGCCTGATCTTTTAAATACGTTGTTATTATTACCATTATAGTGCCGTACATGTTGCTGTACGCTGCCGGCAATCTTCTTTCTCCACATCCATCCCAGCACACCAGCTGTAACTGCCAGTCCCAGTCCAATACCTTTCAGTAAAACACTGGATTCAATTGCATGTTCTCCGATTTTAATCTGACTACGCATAACATAAGGTTTTGGTGACGCATATGTTTATACCAAAACAATGCCATGCTGTATTGCACAGCATGGCACCTGTTGTTAAAGAGAACTTAATTATTTAATGGAGAACACGGTCCTTACCTCTGCACGGATCTTAATGGTTTTGAAATCAATGTCAGATTCCGCTGCTGCGCCGTCTGCCATCCGTGCCTGTGCCATATATGCGTTTACCTGGAGGGGCCTTACAGCATCGCTGTAGTTATCAGTATTTATATCCTGCACTTCCAGTATACCGGCAATGCTTTCGTTAATAGCGCCTAACAGGTAGGTAGCTTTAGCCTTGGCAGCCTGTATGGCTTTCATTTTTACCTCTTTGCGGTACTCTTCCATTTTACTGTGCGTGTAAGAAGAAATGTTTACGTTAGAAATGCCTTCGTCATCTACCGCGGCCAGTATAATATTGGTTTTATCCAGCCTGTTAAGCTTTAAGCGGTATCTCTTTTCTGCCAGGAAATCAGGGTCGTTCTTCTTCTTGCCTCTCCACCAATCAGGATTGAAACCAAATACATTTTCAATGGTAAGGTTTTCCTTCGGAATGCCTGCATTTACCACTGCCTGCTGCAGCTGTTTTTCCAGGGTGCTGATGTCGACCTTATTGGTTTTGTTCTTGGACTGATAGTATTCTTTAAGCGTGATGCTGAGATAGATCTCGTCCGGGGTGATCTCCATTTCTGCGGAGCCGTTCACCTCAATTTTCTTTACAGGAGGTTTATTATCTGTTTGCTGTGCCCAGGTGCTTACTGTTAACAATAATCCGGCTAATACTAACATTACCTTTTTCATATGATTTGTTTTAAATGGTGTGTATTCCTTTTTACAACAGCATGATGCAGGTTGCGGGATAGATTCCATAAAGGGTTTAAAAAAAGTTTTTAATGATGCTACGGAGGGTGGAACGGATGGGCGGGGGATTATGTTACAGGCGGGGATATGCGAAGATATATGTGGAGGTATATGCGGAGGTATGTGTGCCACACCTTTGAGGTGTGGCACACATATTAATTCCTGGCGTCTTCCATTGCTTTCAGGAAGTTGTACAGGTCTGTCATAGAGCGGATGCGCTCTACTACCAGCATAAAATTCTTACCTACCTGTTTTAAACGGGCATTGTTTACGCGCGTTTGTACATAGGTGAGTATATGATTAAAGGTGGGTGATTCAAAGTAGGGAGAATCCGGGTTGTTAATGAAATAACAGCGCAGGGTTTCCTCTTTCAGCATCATTTTCTCAAAGCCCAGGGCTATGGCCATCCAACGGCAACGGATCATGGTCAGCAGATCCTCTACCGGCTGCGGCATAGGCCCAAAGCGGTCCTGCAGGCCGGCGGTAAATTCCTTCAGCTTATCTTCCAGGGTAATGTTATCCAATTCCTGGTACAGGTTTAAACGTTCCTGGATACTTTCTATATAACTGTCGGGGATCAGTATTTCCAGGTCGGTATCAATGGTACAATCGCTTACAAAATCTTTCTTTTGCTCCAGCTGTTCCTTAAACAGGTCACGGAACTCATTTTGCTTCAGCTCGCGGATGGCTTCGTCCAGGATCTTCTGGTACATATCAAAACCTATTTCCGCTACAAAGCCGCTTTGCTCTGCGCCTAACAGGTTACCGGCGCCGCGTATATCCAGGTCGCGCATGGAGATCTGGAAGCCGCTACCCAGCTCACTGTGCTGTTCCAGTGTTTGCAGGCGTTTACGGCTATCGGCCGGTAAGGTGCTAACCGGTGGCGCCAGCAAATAGCAGAAGGCTTTTTTATTACTGCGGCCTACGCGCCCGCGCAGCTGGTGCAGATCACTTAAGCCAAAATGGTGCGCGTTATTAATGATAATAGTATTGGCATTGGGAATATCCACCCCGCTTTCTACAATGTTGGTACATACCAGCACATCGTACTTACGGTCTATAAAATCCAGGATCACCTCTTCCAGCTTATGGCCTTCCATTTGCCCATGCGCTGTAGCAACAGCCAGGTCGGGGCAAAGGCCGCGGATCAGGGATGCCATCTCACCCAAACCATGTACGCGGTTGTATACAAAATATACCTGCCCGCCGCGCTCTGCTTCAAAGTAAATAGCATCGCGGATCAGGTCATGGTCAAATACATGCACTTCTGTTTCAATGGCCTGGCGGTTAGGCGGCGGTGTGTTTATGATAGAGAGGTCGCGCGCACCCATGAGGGAGAACTGCAGCGTACGCGGTATAGGCGTAGCCGTTAGGGTGAGCGTATCTACATTCACCTTGATCTGCTTCAGCTTTTCTTTGGCTGATACGCCAAACTTTTGTTCCTCATCCACAATCAGCACACCCAGGTCTTTAAACTTCACATCCTTGCTTAACAGGGCATGTGTGCCTACAATAATATCTATTTTCCCTTCTGCCAGCTTTTGCAGGGTTTCTTTCTTTTCCTTGGCTGATTTAAAGCGGTTCAGGTAATCGACCGTGCAGGGAAAATCCTTTAAGCGTTCTGAAAATGTTTTGTAGTGCTGGAAAGCCAGGATGGTAGTGGGCACCAGTATGGCGGCCTGCTTGCCATCCACCAGGCTTTTAAAGGCGGCGCGTACGGCTACTTCTGTTTTACCAAAACCTACATCGCCACACACCAGGCGGTCCATAGGGTGCGGTGATTCCATGTCGCGCTTCACATCGGCAGTAGCTTTGCTCTGGTCCGGCGTATCATCGTAAATAAAAGAAGCTTCCAGCTCTGTTTGCAAGTAGGTATCCGGCGAGTGGGCAAAGCCCTGCTGCGCTTTACGGGCGGCATACAGGCGTATAAGGTCTTTGGCAATATCTTTTACCTGGGTTTTAGCCTTTTCCTTCAGCTTATCCCAGGCATCGCTGCCCAGCTTATTCACGCGCGGTTCCACGCCTTCCTTACCGGTGTACTTGCTGATCTTGTGCAGGGAGTTGATGTTTACATACAACAGGTCGTTGTTCTTGTAAATAATGCGGATGGCTTCCTGCATTTTACCGCCTACCTCTATTTTCTGCAAGCCGCTGTACATGCCCACACCATGATCAATGTGCGTTACAAAATCGCCGGACTGCAGCTCCCGCAAGGTTTTCATGGTAATGGCCTTGTTCTTGTTATAGGCCTGCTTTACCTTGTACTTGTGGTAGCGCTGGAAGATCTGGTGATCGGTATAACATACCAGCTTTAAAGTATGATCTATAAACCCATGGCCAATGGCTACAGGTATGGGATAAAAAACGAACTGCGCTTTCAGGTCTTCAAAAATGCTGCGCAGCCGTTCCAGCTGGCGGGCATTTTC
>NZ_DATCRF010000267.1:0-9994 GCF_036569125.1 Chitinophaga sp.
CAGGGTGGCCTTATCCAGGAAGGCTGCATACAGGCTGTCAATATACCTTAACAGCTGCTGCTTTTGCCGCAGGTACAACATATTGTAGTATACGGTAGTTACCTGCTGCCGCAGCTCTTTTTCCTTTACAGCTGCATTCAGTACCCCGCCCTTCCATTCAGCATCCAGCAGGGCTTTTTGCCGGGTGTAAATGGTGGGGAACTTCATGCTTTGGGAGATGGTGAACTTTGTATCGTTGTAGGCGCTGTTAATTTGCCCATAGTCGCCGGTGAGCATGGTTTGTGTCAGATCCCAGCCGCTGCCTTTAAGCTTTTGCAGATAGTCGGCCTGCAGCTTATCGGTTCGCAGGCTGCGGTTGTTCTTTACAGCAGTATCAATGGCTGCCTGTAAAGTGATGGGCGTTTGCGCCCGAGCAGCCGGTATGCACAACAATAGTAAGGGCAGCAATACTGCTGCTGCTACTGCTTTGGGCGGGCGTGGATGCGTACCTTTTTCAAACAACAGGTACAAAGCCGGCAGCACAAACAGCGTAAGGAAAGTGGCTACCAGCAAACCACCTATTACCACGGTGGCTAAAGGCCGCTGCACCTCTGCCCCGGCGCCATTGCTTAAGGCCATAGGCAAAAAGCCCAGGGAGGCCACAGAGGCCGTCATTAACACCGGCCGCAAACGCATTTTGGTGCCTTGCAAGATGAGCTGTTTTACATCTGTAATACCCGTTTGTTTTAAACGGTTGAACTCGGCTATTAATACAATACCATTTAACACGGCTACGCCAAATAATGCAATAAAGCCAACGCCGGCAGAAATGCTGAAAGGCATGCCCCGTACAGCCAGCGCCAGTATGCCGCCAATGGCCGATAAGGGGATGGCCGAGTAAATGAGCAACCCTTGCTTAAACGAGTGAAAGGCCAGGTACAGCATAAATAAAATGAGCAGCAATGCTACGGGTACTGCTATGGACAAACGCTGTTTTGCGGCCTGCAGGTTTTCAAATGCGCCGCCATAAACAACATGATAACCCGGTGGTAAGGTAATGCGCTGCTGCACCTTTTGCTGCAGCTCTTCCACAATGCTCTGCACATCGCGGCCCCGTACGTTAAAACCTACCATAATACGGCGCTGCGCATCTTCCCGCTGGATCTGGTTAGGGCCTTCCTCTATACTTACCATTGCTACCTGGCTTAAAGGCACCTGGGCGCCGGTGGCTGTGGGTATCAGCAGCTGTTGTACATCCGTTACACCTGTACGCCGGGTACCGCTTACCCGCACTACCAGGTCGAAACGTTTTTCCCCTTCGTATACCAGTCCGCTGCTTTGCCCTGCAAATGCGGCATTCACTGTTTTGTTAATGTCGCTGATGTTAAGGCCATACTGCGCAATGGCATCCCGGTTGTAGCGGATCACGATCTGCTGCATGCCGGTGGCCTGCTCCACATAAAGATCGCTGGTACCTTTAATGGTTTGCACAATGCCGCCCAATTTGCCGGCCATGTGGGCCAGCGTATCCAGATCCTCACCATAGATCTTACACACCACATCCTGGCGGGCGCCGGTCATCAGCTCGTTAAAACGCATCTGCACCGGGTACTGAAAGCCGAAAGTAACGCCGGGTACATCTTGCAGGGCCTTACCCATTTTCTCTGCCAGCTCATTGAATGTTCTGGCAGAGGTCCATTCCTTTTTATCTTTCAGGATCACCATCATATCGCTGGCATCCAGCGGCATAGGGTCCGTGGGGATCTCACTGCTGCCGGTTTTGCTTACTACTTTTTGCACTTCCGGGAATTTTTCCAGTAATATTTTGCTGCCCTGGGAAACTGCGTTCACAGAAGTGTTCAGGTTACTGCCGGTGAGCACCCGGGTCTCTACTGCAAAATCGCCTTCTTCCAGCTGGGGAATAAACTCCCCCCCCATATTGCTTAATACTATCAAAGCCACTACCAGCAGGGCTACAGCGGCAGCTATCAGCATTTTTGGATATTGTATTGCCCTGCCTAATACGCGCTGGTAACGGGTGCTGAGCTTATCCATCATCCTGTCTGACCAGCTTTCCTTAGCAGGTATCTTCTTACTCAGGAACAGGGCGCTCATCATGGGTACGTATGTTAATGATAACAGGAAAGCGCCTATTAATGCAAAGGTTACGGTTTGCGCCATGGGTTTAAACATTTTGCCCTCAATGCCGGATAATGCAAATACCGGCAGGTATACAATGAGGATGATCAGCTCCCCGAACACGGCTGCATTCAGCATTCTGCCGGATGTTTCCTGCACCAGGCCATCCATTTCAGGCTGTGTGAGCTTTACCTTATCGGAGTGATGCAGGCGGTACATGCAGCCTTCTACTATGATCAGCGTGCCATCTACAATAAGGCCAAAATCAAGCGCGCCCAGGCTCATAAGGTTACCGCTTACGTTAAAGATGTTCATGAGTATTACGGCTATGAGCATGGATAAGGGAATAACCGATGCTACCAGTAACCCTGCCCGTAAGTTGCCCAGGAACAATACCAGCACAAACACCACTATCAATGCGCCTTCCAGCAGGTTACGCTCTACGGTGCCAATGGCGTTCTCCACCATTTTGGTACGGTCCAGGAAGGGGTCTATGATCACGCCTTCCGGTAAGGTTTGCTGGATCTGCTTTACCCGCTCTTTGATATTGCGGATCACGGCATTACTGTTAGCGCCTTTTAACATCATTACCACGGCGCCGGCCACCTCACGTTCACCGTTATACGTCATAGCGCCGTAACGGGTAGCATGGCCCAAACGTACTTCCGCTACATCCCTTATCAGCAGCGGCGTACCATTGTTAGTGTGTTTGATCACGATCTTACTAATATCGTCCGGGCTGCCTACCAGCCCTTCACTGCGGATGTACAGTGCAATGGGCCCTTTTTCAATATAGGCGCCGCCGGTGTTCTGGTTATTGTTTTCCACGGCGGTAAACACATCATTGATGGTAATACCCTGTGCGCTGAGCTTTTCCGGCACTACCGCTATTTCATATTGTTTCAGGTAACCGCCAAAGCTGCTTACATCTGCCACACCTTTTACGCCCAGCAATTGCCGGCGCACTATCCAGTCTTGTATAGTGCGCAGCTGCATGGGATCATATTTATCCTCATAGCCTTTTTTGGCCCGTACCGTGTACTGGTATATTTCTCCCAGGCCGGTTGTAACGGGCGCCAGCTCGGGCATGCCCAGCCCCTGCGGGATCTGCGCCTGCACCTGCTGCAGGCGTTCGGTTACCTGCTGGCGCACCCAGTAAATGTCTACATCATCCTCAAATACAATGGTTACTACGGACAGGCCAAAGCGGGAAAAGCTGCGCATTTTTTTCAGGCCGGGAATGTTGCTGGTGGCCTGCTCTATAGGAAATGAGATGAGGCGTTCCACATCCGGCGCACCCAGCGAAGGGCTTACCGTAATTACCTGTACCTGGTTATCTGTAATATCCGGCACCGCATCAATGGGCAGCCGGGTTACTTCGTAAACGCCATAACCCATGAGGGCCAGCATACAAATACCCACGATCAGCTTATAACGGATCGAAAAGCGAATAATATGGTTAAGCATGATGGTTCAATGTGCAGATGTGCAAATGTGCAAATGTGCAGATATGCAGATGTGCAGATGTGCAGATGAGTAGTACTCATTTGCGGTTTGCAAATGCAATGATGAATAAATGAATGGATTAATACTGAGGTGATGTGCCAGTAGCTATACGTGTATAACATGTGCTGCATATGCATATTTGCACATCTGCAAATTTGCATATTTACACGTTTGCACATCAGCACATTGGCTTCGGAGGCTGGAAAATATCAGGATGGTAAATAAGCGGGTGAAAGCGGTTGATATAAGCGGGATATACCACTACTACCTGGCGCTGTGTGGCTATTGTTAATTGTGGTTGTGAGGGAGGCGGCGGTACCGGGCTGGCATTGGTTACATGCTCATGCGATTTGAAGGGCAGCTCCATATCGCGTTCCCAGTCCTTGTCCTTTACATCGCCGCTGAAGTAATGCTCTACTACAAAGCCCCATATGGAAGTGCCGGGTTTTTCGGCCCGGTGCTCATTTAAGTGTGCAAAGAACACGGGGATCTTGACGAGCTCGATCAGTTCGGTCGTGTTACACAAGTAAATAGTGAGTAGTAATATGCTGATAGCGCGATGCACGGAACAAAAATAAGCAAAAAGGTGAAAGCAGAAAGCAAAAAGCTGGGAAGTACTGCGCGGGAGAAAGAGAACGGATTAGGAAAGGGTGAAAATTGGAAGCAGAAAGCCAGGGTAATGTGGCTAGAAAATGACGACAAAGGAAAAGTAAAGTGGAAGCAAAAAGCATTAAAGTAATTGGGCTTTCTGCCTTCACCTTTATGCTTTTTGCTTTCTGCTTTCTGCTTTCCGCTTTATGCTTTCCGCTTTATGCTTTCTGCTTTCCGCTTTCCGCTTATTTAACCGCTTCCCTCCACGCAGTGGCCATTAAGCTGGCGCCGGCTACGCTGGGGTGTACGCCGTCGCCGGTCCAGTAGGAACCGGGGGCTACTTTCTGCGCTTTGTCAAAGATGCTTTGATAAGGTATGAATACAGCGCCAAAGCTGCCGGCTATTTCGCGGGCAGCCTTACGGTAATCATTAAACGCAGGGAACCATTTATCATCAACGGCTTTTACACCATTTACGGCAAAGGGCTCACCGATCACGAACTTCACATTGGGCAGCTTTTCCCGGGTGCGGGTCAGCAATGCTTTATAATCATCGCTATATTTCTGTACAGTGCCGGTATAACCGCCGGTAAGGGTGTGCCAGTAATCATTTACGCCTATCAGGATACTCAGCACATCGGGCTTAAGATCCAGGCAATCAGCATCCCAGCGTTCTGCCAGCTGGTATACCTTATTACCGCTGATCCCTTTATTATAGATCTGCAGGGTTTTATCCGCATGCTTTTCCAGTAAGGCACCGGCGGCCAGGAAAGCGTATCCATGGCCCAAAGCGCCGGCATCATTTGCATTCGTGCTGTCGCGTTTACGGCCTACATCGGTAATAGAATCGCCCTGGAAAAGAATAACGGCATTTTTCTTCAGCTCAATTTTAGCGGCAGGGGGAGCATTCCGGCGTTCTGCAGCCATTGCGGATGTTACAATTTCCTGTAAGCTCATGGCCATCACGCTGCCTATAGCGGCTTTCTTCAAAAAGTTTCTGCGATCAGATTGTGGAACCATATGATTTTAGATTTTAGATTCTAGATTTTAGATTTAGATTTGATAGCCTGGATACGGGATCCGCTGTGATATAAATCTAAAATCTAAAATCGTAAATCTAAAATTAATGGGTGCTTTTCTCAAAAACTACGGCAATATTATATGGCTACTGGCGGGTATTATTGCCGGCAGTGTACTGGGATTGGTGCTGGGGCCGCGTGTATCGGTGCTGAAGCCCATTGGCGATATTTTCCTGAACCTGTTATTTACCGCGGTGATACCACTGGTGTTCTTTGCCATTGCATCGGCCATTGCCAATGTGGACCGTACCCAGAAGCTGGGCCGCGTAATGTCTGTGATGGTAATGGTGTTTGTGGGTACGGTGCTGGTAGCGGCTTTCCTGACCATTGTGGCCATCTGGATCTTCCCTATTCACCAGCAGGTGACCCCGCAGGCGGGTGTTACAGAAAACATACAGGCGCTAAGCCTGGGTGAGCAGATCACGGCCCTGCTAACCACCAACGAGTTCTTTGAGCTGCTATCGCGCAAAAGCATGCTGCCGCTGATCATATTTTCTGTGATGATAGGTTTTGCCGTGCTAAGGGCCGGCGATGCGGGCGAACCTTTCCGCCGTTTCCTGAACAGCGGCAATGAGGTGATGAAAAGCCTTATTATTCTTATCATGAAGTTGGGGCCTATTGGCCTGGGCGCTTATTTTGCTTACCAGGTGGGCATCCTGGGGCCGCAGCTGTTTGGATTATATGCACGGTCCATGGCGCTGTATTATGGCTTTTGCCTGTTCTATTTTGTGGTACTGTTCAGCGTATATGCGTTTATTGCAGGCGGTATAGCGGGTATTAAAAGATACTGGAAAAATAACGTGGTGCCTTCCCTTACGGCAGTGGGCACCTGCAGCAGCATAGCCACTATTCCGGCTAACCTGGATGCGGCTAAAAAAATGGGGGTGCCGGATCATATCAGCAATATTGTGATACCGCTGGGCGGTACGCTGCATAAGGATGGGTCCAGCGTTTCGTCCATTGTGAAAATAGCAGTGGTGTTCGCCATGTTCGGCCGCTCGCTGAGCGGGGCAGATACTATACTTTTAGCATTAGGCATTACCGTTATAGTAAGCATGGTAGAAGGCGGCGTACCTAACGGCGCATATATCGGCGAGCTGTTAATGGTATCTGTATACGGATTTCCGCCGGAAGCCTTACCCCCGGCCATGATCATAGGCACGCTGGTAGATCCGATGGCCACCCTGCTGAATGCTACCGGTGATACGGTGGCGGCGATGATGGTTACCAGGTTTGTGAAGCGGAAAGGGGAAGCTTTTAGCGGTTAGCCTTTAGCGGTTAGCTTTTAGCTGTTTACCGCCTCTCCATATTTCTACTATTTTACGGGTATTGCGGATGTCCTGCGAGGGGTCTGCGCTGAGTACAATGAAGTCGGCCTTTTTGCCGGGCTGCAGGGTACCGTAATCGCCATCAATGTGCAGCATTTGCGCACCATTGCGGGTGGCGGCGGTCAGCACTTTCAAAGGGTTCATACCGGCTTCCGTCATCAGCTGCAGCTCCAGGTGTTCGGAAAAGCCCTGGGTGCGCACAGGTTGTGCGCCGGAATCGGTACCCATTACGATCTTTACACCTGCGCTGTCCAGCTTGTGCAGGTTACGCTGCGCAATATGAAAGGCGTTCATTTTCTTTTGCCGGTTGGGATCGTCCTGCTGCTGTTTTTTATAATCGGCGCTGATCAGCATTTCCCACACGCCGGGTTCCAGGGAGGCTTTAAACAAAGAATCGTTTAGCCATTCGGGTTGGTCGGCATACACAAAGTTAAAATCATCAATGCACAGGGTGGGTATGTAATAAGTGCCTTTGGCTTTAATGTCGTTGATAATGGCTGCATCCACTTCCTTATCGCGGATGCTGTGCGCCAGCACATCCAGGCCGGCGGCTACCAGGCGGCGGGCATCTTCCAGGTAATATACGTGTGCGGCTACACGTAAGCCCTGCTTATGCGCTTCTGCAATGGCGGCTTCATATACAGCGGGCTGCAGCCTGGGCTGCGTGCTGTCGCCATCTACCCACATCTTCACAAAATCTACTTTCAGGGCGGCCAGCTGCTGAATGGCTTTTACTGCTTCTTCCGGTGTTTGGGGCCGTAAAGCTTTGTCGGCAAAAGTGGCGGGCGGGGTACCATCTTTAGCGGCTAAGCCATAGCCTGCGGTATAAAAAGTGGCGCCGGGCAGCTGTCCATGCTGCGAGGCATTGCGCAGCGGGAAAATGATCTCCCTGTCCGTACCCAGACTTAAGACCTGGCTAACGCCAAAGGATTCATATTTCTTTAGCTGGCGGATGATGTTGCTCTGTGAATAGTTCTCCGGCCCTGCCTTATTGCCTTTGAGCAGGCCCAGGTGCCCATGCCCGTTCACCATTGACGGCATCACCGTTTTACCGGTACCATCTATTACCCGTGCATTGGCCGGCGCCGGGGCGCCGGGGGCCAGGATCTTTGTTATACGATCGCCTTCCAGCACCAGGCTTACCTTCTTTTTAGGGGCAGCGCCGGTACCGTCTATTAACGTAATGTTCTTCAGCACTATACTACGGGAGGCGGCAGCAGGCGCCTGCTGCGCATTCACATGGTATACAATAACTAACAGGAGGTTCAATACCAAATAGCGGCGTAGGTTCATAAGATGTTACTTGTTGATAACACCGAAGGTAGCTTTTTCTCTGCGCTTTTAAAAGCCTGCTCAAGGTCGGTTATCAGGTCATCTGATTCTTCCAGGCCTACGGAGAGGCGGATCAGGCTATCGGCTACTCCGGCGGCACGGCGTTTTTCGTCCGGGATGGATTTATGCGTCATGCTGGCGGGATGGCATAACAGGCTTTTGATACCGCCCAGGCTTTCGGCCAGCTTAAAGTAATGGGTGCTGGTTACAAAGGCCTGCGCTGCTTCGTCCGTATCTTCCTTTAACGTAAACGATACAATGCCGCCAAAACCTTTCTGCTGTTTTTTTGCAAGGTCATGGCCGGGGTGTGATGAAAGGCCGGGGTAAAATACTTTATCTACTGCAGGGTGCTGCTCCAGGAACTGCGCTATGGCCAGGGCATTGGCGCAATGCTGCTTTACGCGCAGGTGCAGGGTTTCAATACCCCGTATCAGCAGAAAGCTATCGAACGGTGAAAGAATAGCGCCACAGGCATTCTGGTAGAATTTAATTTCTGCGCCCAGGGTTTTATTGCGCGTTACCACCACACCGGCAATCAGATCACTATGGCCGCCTAAATATTTGGTGGCGCTGTGCACTACTATATCAGCGCCCTGTAACAGCGGTTGCTGCAGCACCGGCGAGGCAAAGGTATTATCCACACATAGCCAGCACTGATGCGCTTTTGCAATGGCGGCAATGGCGCTGATGTCGGAGATCTTTAAGGTTGGATTGGTGGGCGTTTCCAGCCATATTAAGCGGGTGGCGGGCGTAATGGCATTTACTACGGCCTGCAGATCGGCGGTATCTACGTAATGCACTTTAATACCAAACTTCTCATACACCTTGCTGAATAAACGAAAAGCGCCGCCATAAATATCGTCTACCGCTACGATCTCATCGCCGGCCTGCAGCAGTTTTAAGATAGCGTCAATGGCAGCCAGGCCGCTGGAAAAGGCAATGCCGGTTTCCCCGCCTTCCAGCTGTGCTACAATGTTTTCCAGTGTTTGGCGCGTAGGATTATTGGTGCGGGCATAATCAAAGCCTTTGTTCACGCCGGGTGCTTCCTGCACGAAGGTGGAGGTTTGATAGATCGGGACGGCGATAGCGCCGGTTAATTCGTCTACGGGGATGGAGTGGATCAATTGCGTAATAGTACTCATAACTTTTTTTTTAATTAATTCTCTTTTCGTTCCTTTTTGCTTCCCCAAAAAGGAACACAAAAAGGGGACCGCAACCGGTTACCGCCCGGTTGCGGGGAGGTACGCCGATTGGGCTTTTGTGCTACTGTGGCGCCAGGCATTTTGGCCTTGATATCAATGCGTGTGGGCCGGGCAAAAACCATGCGCTGAACTATGGTATAAGCTACTGTGGTGCCGGGCATCTGGGCCTTGACATCAATGCGATGGACCGGTGTTTATGCGTTTGTTTGCGCCTGATACCGAAGCGGATAAGGCAAAGACCATACGCTGTTCTGTAGCACAGAACGTTAAATAATACTTAGCAAGAAAGGTGAGTAAGACAGGTGGGCGCCAGTTTACGGAAGGCCGGTTTATGGGATTGCCATAAAACAAAAAAACTCACCTGATAGCCAGGTGAGTTTCTCTTTATTGTACAAAACCTTAAAGTAAACTTAGTACTGGGCTTATCTTCCCCGATATGAATCGGGATGGATGTAGCACCTTGCTCACCGCGTGAACGGTGGCTGGTTGCTAAGGCTTCGCAGGGCCATTTCCCTCTGCCTTTCTTGATAAGTGATCGTAAAGAACTGATGCAAAGATACAGGCGGGATTGAAATCTCCCAAAAAAATTTTGGCCTCTCCCCTTTTATTAACATCTGATTAGGGCCTTAATCCCGCTAACAATCGTAATCTTGCGCCACAACAAATTGTAGTGTAAATTCTAGGCAAAGTTATAAAACCGCCCATTCCTGGGTGGTTTTTTTATTATTACTTAGCGGCGGCAATGGTAGCCTCAATCCCTTTTTCGTAGGTGCCTGGCTGGTAGTTAAAATAATCATTGAACTTGGTTGAATCAAAGATGTACGGATGATTATTCTGGT
>NZ_DATCRF010000268.1:0-42664 GCF_036569125.1 Chitinophaga sp.
AACGCGTAACGTTCCTGGTTTACCGGTTGCGCGGAGCGTACTACGGGTAGTGACAAGGTTACCAATGCAAATGAATAAATGTATTAAATGAGCAATGCACAGGCAGCGGGTTACAAGATATAGCTCATACAAAAATGGAACAAATACATTAGGCGCTGAGGATGTTTGCCAATGTTATGCCTTAAATAAGAAGTATTAGAGCTGGCAAAAGGTTCGCCAATGCAATGGGGTCTGTTAACATGGGCAGCATTAAGTTCGCAAAACCGGCAGCTTCAGGATCCCGTATCCCCCTCACTCCTCCCCTTCCAGCGGCTCAGCATCCGCATGCGGGCTGCTCCATTGTTTCCACAGCTCATTATACTGCCCATCCGGCAGGCGGCGCTTTTCATAATGCCCGGCGGCTGTTTTTTGCCGCAGCCCTTCATAAATGCTCACAGCACAAGCCACAGAAATATTCAGGGAGCGGATAATACCCATTTGCGGAATAATGAAATTCCCATCTGCCTGTGCACGGATCTCCTCACTTACCCCCATATGCTCATTACCAAACACAAGGGCTACAGAACCGGTAAAATCTATTTCATATAAGCTGATGGAATCAGCCGCCAGGTGGGTGGTGTAGATCTTATCATACTTTTTACGCAGGGCAGCCATACACTCCGCAGCATCCTCAAACTGGTGGATAGTAAGCCATTTGGCCGCGCTGGATGAGCTTTTGGCGCCCCATTTCTTATGCCGGGGTATTTTATTGGTAAGCACATATATTTCCTGTATGCCCACAGCATCGCAGGTACGCATTACGGCAGAAATGTTATGCGGGTCCTGTACATTTTCCAGTACAACAGTAAGGTCGGGCTGGCGCTTGTTTAACACGCCTGTTAATCGTTCCCTGCGTTCAGGTGTCATAATCCGGTTTTGCTGGCAGCAAAAGTAATAAATACCTGGTGTATTACTTCTTATACATATTACTCCTCACCTTACTCAAAAACTCCGGCGATACGCCTATATACCTTGCTATCTGGTGCTGCGGTACCCGCTGTACAATATGCGGGTACTTTTCCATAAAGGCCAGGTAGCGTTCCTCTGCCGTTTGTGAAACAGAGGCATAAAAACGTTTCTGCAGCACACCCAAAGAGCGCTGTACCAGCAGGCGGTAGAATTTTTCAAACTTAGGCACCTGCTCAAACAGCTGCATTTTATTAGTATAGTTGATCAGCAGCATCTCGCAATCTTCTACCGTTTCTATAAACATATTGGAAGGCGTTTGCTCCGAAAAGCTGGACAGGTCACTCACCCACCAGTCCTCCACCGCAAACAGCAAAATAGTTTCCGTACCTTCTTTATCCAGGTAATAGGAGCGGCAGCAGCCTTTTAACAGGTAAGCCTCAAAATCGCACACCTCTCCTTCCTGTAACAGGAACTGCTTTTTCTTTATTTTTTTAAATTGCAGTAAAGAATGGAACAGTTCCAGCTCTTCGGCTGTTAATTGAATAAAACGGGCTACAGATGCATCTAACTGGTTGAACATAAAGTAAAAATAAACAGAAGCTACCTCATTTACAATGCCACGCCGCTTTCACCTGTACTTATGTCCGGTTCATCCCCTATTCTGCCTTATTCACGGCCGGCATGTTTACAGGTAAGGCAGTATAACCTTTCTTTGTACAATAAAAATTATTCCATGCAAACAACTACCCGGAAAAGGATATTGAAGGTGATCATATTGCTGGGCGCTGTGTTTATACTGCTGCAGTTCATAAGACCGGAAGTGCCCCACCCACCGGTTACCGGCGACCTGCAGGCCCCGCCGGAAGTAAAAAGCATACTGCAAAGAGCCTGTTACGACTGCCACTCCAATCAAACGCAGCTGCGCTGGTACGACCGGATTGCGCCGGCCTACTGGCGGGTGGCCCGGCATATAAAAGATGGCAGAAAGGGATTAAACTTTTCCGAATGGCAAAGCCTGTCCCCGGCCGATCAGAAGGGCAAGCTGTTTGAATCCTTTAACCAGGTGCAGGCAGGCGCCATGCCGCTGAAGGATTATGCATTTATACACCGGGATGCCGTGCTCTCTGAAAACGATGTAGCTATTCTCAAGAACTATATAGCCGGTATGGTGTCCGTTAAACCGGCGGATACTGCCCTAATAAACGCTGCAGATAAGCAGTACAATAAATGGAAAACAGCCGCTGTTGCCAGCAGCAAGGTACAGCCTACACCCAACGGCATCGACTATTTACCCGACTATAAGAACTGGCAGGTAGTAAGCACTACCGACCGTTTTGATAACGGCACCATGCGCGTAATATACGGTAACGATGTAGCCATTAAAGCCATACAGGAAAACCATATTAACCCCTGGCCCAACGGTACCATCTTTGCAAAAGTAGCCTGGGATCAGCTGCAGGATGCAGATGGCAATGTGCGTACCGGCGCGTTTAAACAGGTGGAATACATGATCAAAGACGATAAAAAATATGCTGATACCAAAGGCTGGGGCTGGGCGCGATGGAAAACACCGGAGCTGAAACCTTACGGGAAAGATAAAATGTTCACCATGGAATGTATCAATTGCCACCGCCCCGTAAAGGACAATGACTTTGTTTTTACCATGCCTGTTAAATTCTAAAACTATGAAGTACACATATATCTTGCTGGCTGCACTCTTTATGGTTAGCTGCAGCAGCAAAATGGAAGATGCCGGAACGCTTAATAAAACCGCCTCACTGCCGGCCGCCTTTAACTTTAATAAGCAGGGCTGGAAGGTGATCACCTCTTTTATTAACCGGCAGCAGGCCACCATGTCCACCCTGTATGGAAATGAGGCAGCTTTCAAATACGCCACCACCGGCGCCTCCGGCAGCTACCCGCCCGGTGCAGCCTTAGCGCTGGTAACCTGGAAACAGCAGGAAGATAAACGCTGGTACGGCGCCAGCATACCCGCTGAGCTGCAAACGCTGGAGCTGGTAACAAACAGCAGCGATGCCATTGCCACCTACCAACAATATAAAGGCGCCGCCCTTTCGCCAGCCCCGCCGGCAGACAGCCTGCAGGAAAACACCCGGATCAGGTACATTTTAGGCCAAAAGGCATCGGTACTTCCGTGAGGTTTGTGAGTATTTAACGGTGACCTCCACGATAAACGATTGGTTAGCAATGATAAAGTAACCGGTTGGGTAATTACAATTACCTCCTTATCTTCACCGTTCTATACAAACACAACATTCCTATGTTTAAAAAAGTACTGAAAGTCGTACTCGTATTATTACTGGTGCTGATCGTAGCCGCCTTTGCCATCCCTTATTTCTTTAAAGATAAGATCATGGCCCTGGTAAAAACAGAGCTTAACAAAAACCTGGTAGCCAAAGTAGATTTTAAAGATGTGGACATTAGCCTGTTCCGCCATTTCCCCCGCCTTGCCGTAGGTTTAGAAGAACTGCAGGTGATTAACGTAGCCCCCTTTGAAGGCGATACGCTGGTATCCGTAAAAAAGATCGATGCCGCCCTGAACCTCATGAGCGTAATAAAAGGCGGTAATATGGAGATCTATAACGTAACGCTGGACCAACCCCGCATACACGCCATTGTGCACAGTAACGGGGAAGTGAACTGGAACATTACCAAGCCCGATACCGCGCAGGCCAGCGCAGATACCACTGCCGGCAAGTTTTCCATGAGCCTGCAAAGCTATAAGATCGCAGATGCCTATGTGAATTATGACGATCAGCAGGGCAATATGCAGGCCATTATAGAACACCTGGACCACGAAGGTAAAGGCGATTTTACCCAGGACCTGTTTACCCTGGAAACCAGCACCACCGCGCAGGCAGTAACTTACCGCTATGGCCTGGTGCCCTACCTCTCCAACACCGCTGCTAAAGTAGACGCAGCTATTACCGTAGATAATAAAACCAGCACCTATACTTTCAAGGATGGCAATGTATTGCTCAATAACCTGAAAGTAGCCGTACAGGGCTTTTTCAGGCTGGTAAATGATAGTACCTATGGTATGGACCTGAGCTTTAAAGCCCCCTCTACCAACTTCAAAGACCTGTTATCCCTGGTGCCTATTATGTACCAGCAGGATTTTAATAAGATCAAAACAGAAGGTACCGCCGCATTTGACGGCTTTGTAAAAGGTACCTACAGCAGCACGCAAATGCCGGCCTTTGGCTTGCACCTGGCCGTGAAAAATGGTTTCTTCCAATACCCTGACCTGCCTAAGCCGGTGAAAAATATTCAACTAGCCGTTGACGTAAGCAACCCGGATGGTGTGCCCGACCATACGGTGGTAAACATGCCTTCGGCCCATCTTGAAATGGATAATACCCCGCTGGACCTGCGCCTGCTGGTAAAAACACCGGTATCTGACATGTATGTAGATGGCGCTGCAAAAGGCCGCCTGGACCTTTCCAAGGTAACCCAGTTCGTAAAGCTGGAATCAGGTACACAGCTTACCGGTTTGCTGGATGCCGACATCAGCGCCAAAGGCAACATGAGCGCTATTGAAAAACAGCAGTACGACCGTTTTTATGCCGCCGGCAGCCTGCTGGTAAATAACCTGCTGTACCGCAGCAAAGATTACCCTGATGGCGTAAAGGTGAACAACCTTTCCCTGAAATTTAACCCGCGTAATGTAACCGTGGAAAAGTTTGACGGGCAGTATATGGGCACCAACTTCCAGGCTAATGGTGAGGTAAACAACCTGCTGGCCTATATGTTTAAAAATGCCCCGCTGGATGGTAAGCTGAATATGAAGGCAGACCAGGTAGACCTTGACAAATGGATGGGCACTACCGCAGCCACTACCACCACTGCTAAAACAGACACCGCCACCACAGCGCCTTTTGCCGTACCCGGCAACCTGGATCTGAACTTACAGGCACAGGTAGGCAAAGTGCATTACGATAAGCTGGATATGACCAACTTAACCGGCGCCCTTCAGATAAAAGATGAAACAGTAACCCTGCAACAAATAAAAGGTAATGCCTTACAGGGCAGCATGGAAGTGAACGGCAGCTACAGCACCAAGAACAGTAAGCAAAACCCGGACATTAACCTGGCTTATAATGTACAGGACCTGGATGTACAGCAAACCTTTAATGCATTTAACACGGTACAAAAGCTAATGCCTATCGGGCAGTTCCTGTCCGGTAAGATCACCAGCCAGCTAAAGGTGGCAGGCAAGCTGGGTAAGGATATGATGCCGCAATTAAGCTCCCTGAACGGCGATGGCAACCTGCTGCTGATAGAAGGTTTCCTGAAAAAATTTGCACCGGTAGATCAGCTGGCCAGTCAATTAAATGTAAGCCAGCTGAAAGATATTTCCCTGCGTGATGTTAAAACCTATTTTGCATTTGAGAACGGCCGCGTAAAAGTAAATCCGTTCAAAATAAAAGTAAGCAACATTAATATGGCGGTAGCCGGCTCCCACGGCTTTGATCAGTCGCTGGACTATACGCTGCAGCTGGCACTGCCACGCAGCGTTATGGGTGCGCAGGCTAACTCGCTTATTAATAACCTGGTTACACAGGCCGCCAACAAAGGTGTACCTGTTAATGTAAGCGATAGTGTACACCTGCAGGTATTGCTGGGTGGTAACATTACCAAACCCACTTATAAAACAGACCTGCAGGAAACAGCTTCCAGCCTGGCTGCAGGCCTGAAAGACCAGGCCACTACTTTGGTGAAGAATAAAGTAGACACTGTAAAGAACACGGTAAAAGATTCACTGAACCAGATAAAGAACAATGCCACCAATGCCATCAAAGACCAGCTGGCAAAACAGCTGAGCGGGCAAAAAGATACTGCCAACAAACAACCGGCACAAAATGCAGGCAAACAGGCAGAACAAACTTTAAAGAATACGCTGAACGGCCTGTTTAAAAAGAAAAAAGAGCAATAATTCAGATTTACGATTTTAGATTTACGATTTCAGATTTCATGGTACGTTTTTTTTGAGATCGCTTCAATCCAAATCTAAAATCGTAAATCTAAGATCTAAAAACCTCACCGTCCCGGCCAGCCACCGGGACGGTTTTTTTTCGTATCTTATACTAACCTTAAATGCCACGTTCATGACAACATTGCTGCATAGCACCTATTGCAATGCCAGTCTGCTGGCAGGTTTGCTGTTCCTCTTCATGGGTTATTTCATTCGCCGGTACCCACCTAAAAGTTTAAAAACATGGTATGGCTACCGCAGCTTTTACTCCACCCAGAATATTGAAACCTGGCGTGCCGCCAATACCTATGCCTCCCATATCTCGCGCCGTATAGGCATATTGCTGTTTGTATTTGGTATTGCCAGCGCACTGTTCTTTGAAAAGCAAACGGAACTTTTCTTTTATGTAACTATTAGCCCGGTGGTGATTGGCGCCTTATATATGGTGGGCTATACGGAATGGATGCTGGGGCAGGAGTTTGACGAAGAAGGCAACAAGCGCGACCCTGCAGATGCAGAACAGGAATAACCTCAAAAAAAAGGCGCCCCAAATGGAGCGCCCTTACTTAAAACACTGTACTTAAATCTATCGAGTTTTAACCACCCTGCACATCGTGATCAGGGATAGCTGTATAATTCTCTCTCATTTTTTCCAGCTTGGCCTTACCATAAGCCAGCCGTGTAATTAACACAAACAGCACGGGTACAATAAAGATGGCCAGGAAGGTAGCGGTGAACATACCGCCCAATACCGTCCAACCCATGGTTTTACGTGCTTCCGCACCTGCGCCGGAGGAAAGTACCAGCGGTAATATACCCAGCAGGAACGCCATAGAGGTCATGATAATGGGGCGTAAGCGCAGCTTGGCTGCTTCCACGCTGGCCGTTACCAGCTCCATACCCCTGTCCACACGTTCTTTGGCATATTCCACGATCAGGATGGCGTTCTTAGCCGCCAAACCTATCAGCGTGATCATACCTATCTGTGCATATACGTTGTTACTTAAATTCGGCAGGAAAGTAAGCACCAGGATGGCGCCGAACATACCTATTGGCACTGCCAGCAGTACGGAGAATGGTACAGCCCAGCTTTCATACAAAGCTGCCAGGAACAGGAATACGAACACAATGGATAACGCGAATATATATACGGTTTTGGAACCGGATAATAATTCCTCGCGGCTTAAGCCGGAGAACTCGTACCCATAACCATCCGGCAGCACCTGCGCGGCTACTTCCCGCAGCGCATTAATAGCATCGCCGCTACTGTAACCCGGCGCCGGGCTACCGTTTATTTCCGCAGAGCGGAACAGGTTGTAGTGGGAAATTACCGGCGCGCTTTCTATTACCTTATAGCTGGTTAGGGTGCTTAACGGCACCATACCACCGGTTTGGTTACGTACATAATATTGTCCCAGGTTCTTAATATCGCCGCGGTATATGGAATCGGCCTGCGTTACCACGCGGAAGTTACGCCCATATACCGTAAAGTCATTGATATAAGCGCTACCCATATAGGTTTGCAGCGCGGTAGCTATATCTGATACCTGTACGCCCAGCTTCTTGGCTTTTTCACGGTCTATTTCCAGCAGGTAACCCGGTGTGCGCGCTGTGAAGAAAGAGAAGGCGCGGGCTATTTCAGGCCGCTGGTTAATAGCAGCAGTGAATTTCTGCAGCACCCCTTCAAACTGTTTAATATCCGTACCGCTCCTTTGCTGTAAGATGAAGGAGAAACCGGCGGTTTGACCCAGACCCGGAATAGCCGGCGGCGGAATTACCACCACATTGGCCTCCTTGAAGCGGGATAATTTTTGTTGCAGCTGAGCTACCAGGCCAAAGATCTGGTCAGATTTTTTCTTACGCAGATCCCAGGGTTTGAGCTGGCAGAAGATGGTGGCGCTGTTTGATTTGGTAGCAAAGTTCACTACGTTCAAACCACCCAATGCAGCGTAGTGGCCAATGGCAGGCACACTATCCAGCACCTTCATCATCTGGCTCATTACTGTTACGGTACGTTCCGTTGAAGAAGATTCCGGCAGATCAAATGTAATGTATACACGGCCATCATCTTCTGTAGGAATAAAGCCGGTAGGCTTGCCCCTGAACAGCAATACAGCGCCTACACATATGCACAGCAGCAGGATCATTACATACCGCGACCAGCGGATACTTTTCTTCACCCCTACGGAGTATCGGGAAGTAGTATGCCCAAACCAGCGGTTAAACCGGAAGAAGAACTGGTTCAAACCTTTGGAATCCTTATCCAGGTGCATAGGGCGCAATATCAGGATACACAATGCCGGTGTAAGTGACAAGGCCACAAAAGCGGAGATCAGTACGGAAATAGCAATGGTGATGGCAAACTGCTGGTACAAACGGCCTACGATACCGGGTATAAAACCTACCGGCACAAACACCGCCGCCAATATTAGTGCAATGGCAATTACCGGCCCGGATATTTCCTTCATGGCCTGTATTGTAGCATCTTTAGGCGTCATATGCCCATGGTCAATATTATGCTGCACCGCTTCCACCACCACAATGGCATCATCCACCACAATACCAATGGCCAGCACAAACCCGAACAGGGTAAGGGTGTTAATGGTAAAGCCTAATGGTATAAAGAAGATGAATGTTGCAATAATAGATACCGGAATAGCCAATACGGGGATCAGCGTAGCGCGCCAGCTCTGTAAGAACAGGAACACCACCACTACCACCAGGGCCAGGGCTTCCAGCAGCGTTTCCACCACTTCGTGTATGGATACCTGGATTACGGTAACAGATTCAAACGGTACTACATAATCCACATCAGCCGGAAAACTTTTCTTCAGCTGCTCCATAGTGGCATATACATTCTCGGCAGTTGCAATAGCGTTACTACCCGGCGCCTGGTATACCAGCAGGTAGGATGCGCGTTTGCCATCCACATAAGAGTTGCTGGCGTAGTTGAACTTACCCAGCTCTACACGGGCTACATCTTTCAGGTACACCAGGTTACCATTATCCGGTTTGGTTTTAACAATGATGTTGCCAAATTCTTCCGGAGTAACCAAACGGCCTTTTACCTGTATGGTGTATTCAAATGTTTGGCCGGTTTGCGCGGGCGGGGCGCCTACAGTACCTGCAGTGATCTGCGCATTTTGTTCTGTGATGGCGGCTCTCACCTCATTGGCGGTAACACCCATTTCGGCCAGCTTATCAGGCTTCAGCCACACACGCATACTAAAATCATCTGCACGGGTGAAGATATCACCTACCCCTTTTGCACGCAGTAATGCGTCTTTTGCAAACACGTTGGTATAGTTATCCAGGAAAGTAATATCATGCGTGCCTTTGGGTGAGTACAGGGCCACCAGCATTAAGATACTGGGGTTACGCTTTCTCACTATCAGGCCTAAACGCTGTACTTCCTGTGGCAGGGTGGGTTGTGCAATACCTACACGGTTCTGCACGTCCAGCGCTGCAATATTAATGTCTGTCCCTACTTCAAAGTTGGCTGTTAAGCTTACTGCGCCGTTACTGGTACTGTTACTTTGCAGGTAGGTCATGCCCGGTGTACCATTCACCTGTACTTCTACCGGTGTGGCCACGGTTTGTTCCACCGTTTGTGCATCAGCGCCGGTATAGGTACCGGTGATCTGCACTGTGGGCGGTGTAATATCCGGATACTGCCCTACCGGCAGGGTGGTCATCGCCAGTAAGCCCACCAGCACCAATACAATAGCAATTACTATAGCGGTAACTGGTCTGCGTATAAAAGTATCTGCAATCATGATCGTTGTCTTCTATTGATTCAATCTGTTTTACTTCACTTTCACCTTTCACATTATGGCTTGCCGCCCTGTTGCGGGGGTGCGCCTAATTGTATTTTACCGCTGTCGCGTAAACGCTGGAAACCTTCCGTGATCACTTTATCACCGGCCTGTACCCCATCCAGGATCACGATCTGGTCTTTCAGCTTGGGACCCAGGTGCACTTTACGTTGCAGGGCAATAGAATCTTTTGCTACATACACAAAGAATTCGCCCATTTGCTCTGTTACGGCTTTGTAAGGGATGACGAGCCTTTGGCCGGAAAGATCGTTGAGTACATTCAGTACGCAGCTCATACCGTCTTTCAGCTCATCGTCCGGGTTTTCAAACTCTATCCTTACTTTAATGGTACCGGTTTGGTTATCTACCCCACGGTCAATAGTGGTGATACGGCCGGTATGTTTATAAATACCGCCGCCGGGCAGCTGCAGACGGAAAGTGCTGTCGGCCGGGTTAATGGTTTTACCACGCATATTTGCAAAACGGCCTATTTCTGTTTCAGTTACCACAAAATCCACCATAATGGGGTTTTCACTGGAAATAGTGTTAAGCAGCGTAGTGCCGGGGCTTACCTGTGCGCCCAGCTTTACCTGTGATATACCTATGCGGCCGGTGAACGGGGCTTTGATGATGGAATAATCCAGGTCGGTACGGGCAGCCAGCAGGCTGGCTTCGCCGGCGGCTACCTGGCTGCGGTTAGCTTCCAGGGTGGCCGTAGCATTGTCCAGCGTTTGGCGGGCAATGGCGTCCTGCTCTGCAAGGCGCTGGTAACGGTCCATATCTTTCTGAGCCCTGATAAAATTAGCTTTGGCGCTCAGGATATTGGCCTCTGCCTGGCGAACAGCGGCTTCATATTTGCGGCGGTCAATTTCATATAAGGCTTTACCCTTTTGTACTACATCCCCTTCTTTGAAGAAGATGCCGGTAATAAAACCGGATACCTGCGCACGCAGCTCCACACTGTTCACAGCTACCACCGTGGCAGGATATTTATCATAATAAATGGCAGGCGCCTCTTGCGCCTCCACGGTAGTCACGGGGGTAGGCGGCATAACAGGGGCTCCTTTTTGAGCCGGACCTTTACAGGCGGTCCAGGAAAGCATGCCGAAAGCGCAAATAATAACTACGAATTCATTTTTCATCTGATAATCGTTTGTCTTGCATTGGCCGGAAAAGCTGTGTGAAGGCCCATCCGGACAGGTTATCTTTTTTAATTATTAGCTGTTAACGTTCCTAATGATCTCTGCAGATCTATTTTGCTGGACAGTACTTCGTACAGTGAATTAAAATAATTCAGCTGCGCGCTGCGCAGGTCTGTTTCAGAGGTGATCACTTCCAGGTAGGTTTTTACACCTTCCTTGTATTGCAGGGCAATCAGGTCATACACTTCTTTGGCTTCCTGCATATTCTGCCGCTGCAACGTATAGTTGTAGAAGTTACTTTTATAAGCGGCCATAGCCTGCGTATATTCTGTACTGATCTGGTTCCTCAGCGATGCAAAATCCCAGTCGGTACGTTTCAGCTGCAGCTCGGCTGCACGTATGTTCTGCGTACGTTTGGTGCCCTGGAAAATAGGTACTGATAATTTTAACCCAAAGAAAGAGTTGGGGAAATTATTGTTGTACAGTTTGGAGAACTCATTATTCAGGTATGCGGCGTTATAGTTGGCAAAGGCCGATACGGTGGGCAAAAAGCTCCATTTATTATAGGTAAGCTCTGCCTGCAGCAAACGTTGCTGTGTTTGCAGCAGCTGGTATTCTATACGGTTCTCGTAAGTAACGGTAACGGATGTATCCAGCGATACTTCGCTTTCCATTTGCAGCGTATCATCTATCAGCTTCAGATCGCCGGTAGTGGGGTAGCCCATGAGCTGGCGCAGCTGTGCATAGGCGCTGTTCAGCTGTTCCTCTGCGGTTTTGCGCTGGCCTTTGGCATTGTTCAGGGAAATGTTGGCGCGCTTGTAATCTGTTTTATCTACAATGCCGCCCTGGTATTGGTTATACGCATCTTTCTGGCTGCGCTCCAGGCGAATTATATCTTCTTCCAGCACGGAGATCTGCCGCTTGGTAAGCAGCACATTATAATAGGCCTTGCTTACATTGGTGATCACATCGATCTGGCTGCTGGCAGTGTTTTGCTTAGCCTGGTTACGTACATCCCTTGCCGTGCGGCTGGCCAGCAGTACATCGCGGTTAAAAAGGTTTTGATTCAGTGAAAAGCCTACCGTGGAGCTATTCTCCACCCCTGCCCTGATAGGGCTGCCGTTAAAGTAGCTGGTAGGCACCTGCAGGTAATGCTGGATATTATAATCCAGGTTGATCTGCGGATACCAGTCTGCCAGCTTACTTTTGATCGTAGCTTCCGTGATCGCTTCATCTATCATGGACTGCCTTACTACCGGTTGGTGAGATAATGCATACTTGATACAATCGCGTAAATTGGCATCGGGCAATAATGAATCAGGTAATTGCTGTGCGTATGTATAACTGGTATGGAAAGCCATACCTATTATCACCGCCAGGAAAAGTGTTTTTTTCATATTTAACGATCAATTCATCTTATACCAATCAGAATATAACAACGGGCACCCGTAAATAGTTATAAGTACGCCGCTTTATAATAATCTATACAATTATTACAAAAAGTTGATTAACGGAATATTAAATCCGCTAATAGCCCGCTATTAAGGTTGCTAAGCCGTTGGGCGATGTCCCAACTGCGTATCAGGTAGGTTTTAGGTGTTAAATGCTACGCAAAGATAGCAATGCAATCCAAATTTGTATGGATATCTGGTTAAGTGGTTAAATACCTATTTAACCATGCATTATTTATTACGTCCGCTATGAATATGTTTTTCCGCATGGTAAGAGGAGCGTACCAGCGGGCCTGATTCAACGTAATCAATGCCCATGGCATAGCCGATTTCACGATATTCTGCAAACTCATCAGGGTGTACAAAGCGTACTACCGGTAAATGTTTGGGGGTGGGCTGCAGGTACTGGCCCAGGGTTATTACATCTACCCCGTTATCATACAGGTCCTGCATAGCCTGTATCACTTCTTCCCTGGTTTCACCCAGGCCCAGCATAATACCGCTTTTGGTACGCATGCCGCCTTCTTTTAACCGGCGGATGACTTCCAGGCTGCGGTGGTACTTGGCCTGTATACGCACCTGCTTGGTAAGCCTTTCCACTGTTTCCAGATTATGGGATACTACTTCAGGCGCTACTTCTATTATGCGCTGCAGGTTTTCCCACTGGCCTCTGAAATCGGGGATCAGGGTTTCCAGGGTGGTATCAGGGTTCAGGGCGCGGATGGCTTTAATGGTATTGGCCCAGATGATGGAGCCGCCATCTTTCAGCTCATCCCTGTCTACAGAGGTTAACACAGCATGTTTCACCTTCATTAAATAAATGGCTTCAGCCACACGCTGGGGTTCATCCCAGTCAACTGCTTCAGGGCGGCCGGTGGCTACGGCGCAAAAACCGCAGCTACGGGTGCAAATATTGCCCAGTATCATAAAGGTAGCGGTGCCTGCACCCCAACATTCTCCCATGTTAGGACAGTTACCGCTTTCGCAGATAGTATGTAATTTATGGGTATCAACCAGGTTACGAACCTGTTTGTAGCTTTCTCCTATCGGTAATTTCACACGCAGCCAGTCTGGTTTTTTGGTCCTGGGGGCTGCTGCCGGTGTTCCACATACGGTTTGTTCTTGCATCGCTAACTCCTTTCTTTAAGAGCAACAAAGTTACCTATTATTCACTAAAAATGGTTATACCGTTGCTGGGCTATTATCCATCAGATAATCAACCTTTTAACAATATAACCATCCAATAATTTACTTCTTATCCCAGCGCTTGCCGAACTGCAGGCTCAGGTAAGCGTTAAAAAAGAACTTCTTATTATCCTGGTACACCAGGATGGGAACGCTTTTAGTATAGTATTCTGCATTTACACCTATTTCCAGGGCGCTCACCACTTCATTGAACTTGGCCCAGTCAAACCGCAGGCCTGCTTTGGCGTGCAGCCCGGGTACCACGGTCAGCTCGCCCCAGCCTTTACCAAAGCCGCCGCCGGCAATGATCTTGGAGGGGGTAATAAAAGCGGTATCCAGGTCAGGATCCGTACCATATTTAATATCCTTTACTTCTCCGCTGGGGGTTTCTACCTTCAGGTAATAGGGTTTTTGTAAACCTATAGAGATACCACCATAATAAATGGCATTTACCTCTACCCCGTTCTTGTTGCCTTTGCCGCCTATCAGGTAGCGCTGACCTATACCCAGTTTGGCCTGGTAAAAATTATTTTGTTTGCCGTAGATGTAGGGCTTTTCTGAATAAGCGAAGTCGCCCACCGGTACAAAAGCTCCCGGTTTTTTATCTTCCTTGGGATCTTTCTTTTCTGCAAATTCAAACTGGAAGTAGTTCACTATTTTCCGGTTCTTGCGGTAGCCCAGCTCAAAAAAGCCGCCCCAACCGTCTGTGTTTAACCGGCCCCCTATAGACCATTCCCGGTCGTAATTATTCTCCCCTTCTTCCAGCTCCCTGAACAGGGAGATACGTTTTAGCTTTCTTTGTTCCCGCTCCTGTTTTTTGGTTTCTTTATCAGACTGGGCCTGCAAGCTGCCAGCCACTAATAATAAGAACAAGAATAAGTGTAATTTTTTCACAGTAATTGGGCTATTTGTATCAAATGTAATGAAAATCCCAAACTCTCCTCTTCAAACGCCTCCTATTATAAACGCCGGTTTTCATTTATTGTTACAAACTTACCCGATTTTCTGCGCATCTGTAAATTGGCCTGGTCCATTATAAAAAATGCTTTTAATTTACATTTTAATTAAACCGCAGCTAATAAAACTATTATCATATGCAAACCTCCAAGATCGTATATAACGGCGAATTACGTACTTCCGCCACACACCTGCAAAGCAGCACTACCATAGAAACAGATGCCCCGGTAGACAATAACGGCAAGGGGGAACGTTTTTCCCCTACTGACCTGGTAGCTACCGCCCTGGGCTCCTGCATGCTGACTATTATGGGTATTAAGGCCCGCGAAAATGGCTGGTCTATCGAGGGTACCCAGGTAGGTATACAAAAGATCATGGGCACAGAGCCCCGCCGCATAACCGGTGTAAAGGTGGTGTTTGACTTTCCGCCCAACCATACTTTAGGCGATAAGGAAAAAGCTATCCTGGAAAGAGCGGCCCTTACCTGCCCGGTAGCTAAAAGCGTGCACCCGGATATATTACAGGATGTAACTTTTAACTGGTAATAACTAATGTGTTAAAGTGCTGATATGCTAATGTGCTGGTTTTTGTTGCCTGATCTTTGATCAGTAAATAAATACCTGCACGTTAGCAGAAAGGCATACGAATACACAAGCACATTCGCACAATTGCCAACTACATATCACTTTCGCGCATCAACAATACCAGGCGCCAACCGGTTCAATCACCGATCCCTCACTCATGAATATACCCCACAAATAAGCACCAGCACTTGACTACATCAACAAACTCTCCCATCAACCTGCCCCTCTGCAACAAACATTATCACATTCTTCCATTCATCTACTTTCCCATAAACAAACACCGGCACATTAGCATATCAGCACATTAGCACATTCATCTGCACATCTCCCATCTGCACATCAGATTATTCCCTGCCGCAGCAGCTTAGCCCCCACTGCACATTCCAGGCAGCGCTTTTTATCACAGTAATTTTGCTTTAGCTGTAACAGCGCCTGGGAATCCAGCGCACTTTTCTGGCAAACGCCAATATCATCCCAGCCCTGGGTAATACGGTTCTCTTCTGCGGGCAGCTGTTCTATGAGGTCTAATGCACGATCCTGGTAATAGCTCAATCCTTTCTCACGCCCATACAGGAATAACAGGGGCAGTATAGTATTGATCAGTATATTATGCACGGCCAGCTTACCGGGGCAACAGGTTTGCGTAAGCGCCCCATCCAAATGATAATGCTCATGCCAATAGGCGGAGGGCTGTACGGAAAACAGCTGCTCAAACCCGGTAATAGTTTCCGTTTCCAGTATTTTAGAGAACAGGTGGGGTGTTTTATGCAGCAAAGCCGCCAGGGAAGCTATCCGCAAGGTAGGGAAAGAGGCGGGACGCATGCGCAGCCACTTCCACAAATGTGTGGGCATTGGCTGCAGCTTATATTTATGCCGCAGGTAATTATATTCCTGTTGCAGTTCCAGCGGGTATTCATCTTCAAAGGCTTCCTGCAGCATACCGGCCTGGCCAAATAACAAAGCTTCCAGCTGTAAAAGGCTGGGCCGGTGCCTGGTTAGCAAATTATGTGGTAAGCTTTGGGCCAGCTGTAAGAACGCCGGTGCATTTACCGGCACGCCAAAGCTTTGGGCAATGGCTCGGTAACAAACTTCTTCCCAGTTATATTTAGTTTGAAGCAGCCAGGTATGCAAGGTGGTGGTTTTACGCTCCCAGCGTTCTATCAGCAGCCGCTCTTTCCAGTTATGCCAGATCAGGTCCGGCACCTGACCGGCACTGTTTTCACAGGGTACAAACACGGATGATTGCCGGAATTGCTGCTTATAACGGCCCAGCAACATTTTTGGAATTTGTTGCTCAAGTGCTATACAGGGGGGCATATGATCAGTATCATAAAAAGCTACATCATGCTCAAATACCACATGCAGGATCACATTGCCGTACTGCTGGTTGTGCTGGTGCCCGTGGCGGTACCAGTCGGATGTGCGCAGATGCAGCTCCACATTGCCGGCCCACAGGGTATTGCCGATCTTTATTTTGGCTGCCGTAAAATCAGGCCCCGCATCATGATTATGAATGCCGGTATACTGCACCTCCACCGGAATGCCATCAATGGTTGTTAAACCGGTAGGGTTAAATAAACGGCATTTCCAGATGTGCTGAAAAAGATCTTCGGTCAATAAAGGGCTAACGCTTGCGATCATTGATTTTGGTGTTTAAAGGTCAACAATAAAAGTACTCTCTTTGCTAAAATTATTAGCAATTTACATCCCTCCTTCCGGTTTTCCAAATTTGGAAAATTCATAAAAGTACTATTACCTTTGCACCCAGTTCTTAAACATCACTTATCCAGAAAGGCGGAGGGACTTGGCCCTGCGATGCCTTAGCAACCAATTCTGCTGGTAACAGCAGAAAAAAGGTGCTAATTCCTGCCCCGGCACATACCGGGGAAAGATAAGTTGGCAGAGGTAATTCTTCCCGCATAATATTTAAAAGGGGCTCTTCCAACTACAGGAAGGGCCCTTTTTTATTTCCACCCCTTTCAGGATAACACCATTAAAAAGAACTTTTTTATTTGCATGAAAACAGCTACTCAACTCATTCATAGCATCCCGGTAGATGAGCTTACAGGCGCTATCTCTGTGCCCATCTATCAAACCTCCACCTTTGTGCAGGAATCGCCCGGCATTAATAAAGGTTTTGAGTTTTCCCGTGCCAACAATCCTACCCGCAAAGTATTGGAAAACCTCATCTGCACCCTGGAAGAAGGTTATGCAGGTTTTGCCTTTGCCAGCGGCATGGCCGCTATAGATGCGGTATTAAAGCTGTTAAAGACCGGCGATGAGATACTGGCGGTAGAAGATACCTATGGCGGCATTTTCCAGATGTTCAACCACATGATCGAACGTTTTGGCATTAAAGTGAACTTTACAGATACCAGCAACATTGATAATGTATCGGCAGCCATTACGCCCAAAACAAAGTTCATTTGGCTGGAATCGCCTACCAACCCTACGCTCAAGATCTCCGACATTAAATCCATCAGTAAAATAGCCAAGCAGCATAACACCCTGCTGGTAGTAGATAATACCCTGTGCACACCCTTGTTGCAGCAGCCCATACCAATGGGGGCCGACATTGTAATACACAGCGCCACCAAATACCTGGCCGGCCATACGGATGTAATTGCAGGCCTGGTAGTGGTGAACAACAAATCACTGGCCGACCAGCTGCGTTTTAACCAGAACATTTCCGGCAGCATCCTGAGCCCGTTTGAGGCCTGGCTTACCATACGGGGTATTGAAACCCTGTACCTGCGCCTGGAAAAACAGTGCAGCAATGCACAGGCCATAGCCAGCTGGCTGGCTACCCACCCGGCGGTAGATAAAGTATTTTACCCGGGCCTGGCCACCCACAAGAACCATCACATAGCCCGCAAGCAGCAAAAGCTGTATGGCGGCCTGGTGAGCTTTTCCCTTAAAAGCGACAATATCAAAAATGCCATCCGCATTGTAAATGCAACACGCCTGTTTAAGCTGGCAGAAAGTTTTGGCGGTGTAAAAAGTATGCTGGACCACCCGGCTACCATGACGCACCGTAACATACCGGAAGATTTCCGTAAACGCGCCGGCCTGCAGGATAGCTGCATACGCCTGTCTGTAGGGATTGAAGATGCAGATGACCTGATCAGCGATCTGAAACAGGCTTTAGATAAATTAAACCAACCATCTGGCAAACAAACCACCGTTTTACAATAGCAAGCTAAACGCCAAACGCAGAAGGCTAAACGCCTTTGAGCATGGCAGGAAGCGTTAAGCACTAAGCATTAAATTAAATTATGGAAAGTAAGATCATTAACCTTGGCATTTTCGGATTTGGATGCGTAGGACAGGGACTTTACGAAGTATTGAACAGAACGAAAGGCATTAATGCCCGCATCAAAAAAATATGCATTAAAGACCCTAACAAAGCTCGTCCTATAGACATGAGCTATTTTACCACCGACAAGAACGAGATACTGGAAGACCCTACCATTGACGTAGTGGTAGAGCTGATCAACGAAACGGAAGCCGCTTTTGAGATCGTAAGCACCGCCCTGCGTAATGGCAAAGCCGTAGTAAGCGCCAGCAAGCGTATGATTGCGGAAAACCTGCCCTCCCTGTACCAGCTGCAGGTAGAGAACAGGGTACCCTTCCTGTACGAGGCTTCCAGCTGTGCCAGTATTCCCATTATCCGCAACCTGGAAGAGTATTATGATAACGATCTGCTGAATGCTGTAGAAGGCATCTGCAACGGGTCCACCAACTATATACTCACTAAAATATTTGAAGAAGGACTGAGCTTTGAAACCGCCCTGCAACAAGCACAGGAACTGGGCTTTGCAGAAACGGATCCTACGCTGGACATTGAAGGTTATGACCCCAAGTTCAAAATAGTGATCCTGCTGCTGCATGCTTTTGGCACCTTTGTAAAACCTGAAGAAGTGTTCAACTTCGGCATTCATCACCTCAATGATTTTGATATACAGTTTGCCCGCCAGCGCGACTCTACCATCAAGCTCATTGGTAACTGCCGCCGGCAAAACGGGCATGTGAATGCCTATGTGCTGCCACACCTTATTAAAGAGCATAACCTGCTGTATGATGTATACAACGAGTATAACGGCATTTTGCTGGAAAGCGCATTTACCGATAAGCAGTTCTTTGTAGGCAAGGGTGCAGGCGGTACAGCTACCGGCAGCGCAGTGCTGTCTGATATTTCAGCGCTGCTGTATAACTACCGCTACGAGTATAAAAAGATCAAGCAGAACAACCAGCCTACCTTCACAAATGATGTGCAGCTGAAAGTATACCTGCGTTATAAAACACCTGACCAGGTAGACCTGACCGCGTTCTACAACATTTCAGAGAAATACGAATCCCCTACCTACCGCTATGTAGTGGGCATCATTAACCTGCAAAAGCTGAAAGAAAATAACTGGTTGAAGAATAAAGATGTGAACTTACTGGTGCTGGAATAAGTTGCAGATGTGCAAATATGCAAATGTGCAGATGTGCAAATGAAATGCCTCAACGATCGCTTCGATCCATCTGCATATTTGCACATCTGCACATTTTCACATTGTATCCAGCTGCTCCACCACCTTGCTTACCGGCAGCCCCATTACATTGTAAAAGCAGCCGTTAATACGGTCAATACCCACAGCGCCGATCCAGTCCTGCACACCGTAGGCGCCTGCTTTATCATAGGGTTTATAATGATCTATATAATAAATGATCTGTTCCCGGGTAAGCGGTTTAAAGTGTACTTCCGTAATATCTACAAAACTAATCTCACGGTCAGCATCCTGTTTAATAACTACACCGGTCATTACCTGGTGAATGCGGCCGCTCAGGGTGCTGAGAATGTTAACAGCATCTTCCCGGTCCTTAGGCTTGCCAATAATAGTATTGTCCAGCACTACTACGGTATCGGCAGCAATGATAATATCGTTCGGGCTGCACAGCACCGCCACGGCAGCTGCCTTCTGGCGGGCTATATGTACGGGCACATCCGGTATATGCATATCCGGCGGAAAAGTTTCCGCTGTTTCCACCACCTTCACTTCAAAAGGAATGGCTGCCTGCTCGAGCAATTGCCTACGCCGGGGCGATTGCGATGCCAATACCACACGTTGTCCCTTATACATTAATGATAGATTTTAAAGAATATCATGGATAAAATGCCGCTAAGCATTACCCATTTAATGAGCGAGCTTACTTTATGATAATGTTCCGGCAAATGCGCCTTCCTTAATAAGAACCATATATAAATAGCAGGCGCCTGCACCAGCAGCAGCAAATAAGCAATAGCCAGGTACCAGCCGGGTATAGCTACCCTGATCTCTACCAGCAGCAGCAATACCTGCAACACCAGCAGCAGGCCATAACATAAGCGCTTGGCCGGCAGCACACCCCATACAATAGGAATAGTGCGGCAGCCATCTTTACTGTCGCCGATCATATCTTCCAGGTCTTTCACCACTTCCCGCACCATAGATATTACAAAGGCAAAGGTTGCATATACCCCAATGATCTGGATCAGCTTACGCCCGGCTGTAGACATAATGGCTTCCAGGCTTTCATAGATCTGTTTTTCATAAAAACCCACCACCACTACCGACAGGGCTGTTAATAAAGAGATCACCACATTGCCTATCAGCACCTGCCGTTTAAAAGAGGTGGAGTAAAACCATAATAACAGGGAGCACAGCACCTGGGTAAAGCCCAGGTAGATCTGCCCTATTTTCCAGGCTACTATAAACCCGATGGATACGCCGGCCATATTAAACAGGGTATGCCAGGCCATTGCCCAGCGGCGGCTGATGATCTTATCCAGCACCATTTTGTCCGGCTTATTAACGATATCTATATTAATATCAAAATAATCGTTAATGATGTAGCCGCCGGCAGCTACCAGCACCGTGGAAATACATAATAGCACAAAACACAGCACGGAAAGGGAAGGGCGTTCCCCGCTGTTTGCCAGTACCGGCGCTATTACGCAGAATTGCAGTAAAAACTGCGTTAACCCGATATAGATCAGGTTGGGGTAGCGTATGAGCTTTAAAAATGCAGCCAGTAGTTTCATAAAAGTTCTTCAGGTTAAAACAAGTTAGCAGTTGGCAGTGTGCAGTTGGCAGTATGAAGTATTTACAAGACTGCCAACTGCACACTGCTAACTGTCAACTATTTCGACGCAATGGTTTCATCAATTTCCCAATGCCCGTTCAGCTTCAATACCTTTTCCAGTATATCCCGCACACAGCCGGTGCCGCCGTTAAGAGGTGATATATAGCGGCAAATGCTTTTGATCTCAGGCACCGCATCAGCGGGGCACACTGCCAGCCCTACCATTTGCATACAGCGGTAGTCCGGTATATCATCGCCCATATATAACATTTCTTCCCAGCGCAGATCATGCTCCAGTACATAATCCTGCAGGCGTTCTTCTTTATGGGTAACGTTAAGGTATATATCTTTTATACCCAGGCCCTGCAGGCGGCTCACCGTACTTTCTGACCTGCCGCCGGAAATAATTACGATCCGGTAGCCTTTTTTCACAGCCAGCTGCAACGCATAACCATCCTTTACACTCATTTTCCGGGACATTTCCCCGCCGGGCAGCAACTGCACCGTACCGTCTGTAAGCACACCGTCCACATCCAATACAAACGTGGTGATAGGCTTGAAAAGTGATAAAACGTTCATTCTTTGATTTAATGATTGGAAGCGGGAAATTCTGTGTGTCTTTTTTAATGATATCTGAGCAACCTGTGCTACGCGCGTGACCATATTATATATATGGTGTGGCATTCGCGTAATACAGGTTACTCAGCAGATCGCAAAAATATGTTTTATTGGCTAAAGTTTATTTGCCTGGAACTGGTAAATACTGTCGGACAGTACCTTGTATAGCTGCTGGAACAGGGCATCGTTACCCAGGAGCTGCTGGTGCAGCTGCATGGTGGCCGTATCGCCCCGCATAGCCGGTCCTGTTTGTACCGCCTCCGGCGGATATTTATCCAGGCGTTCAAAAGTTTCCTTTATAATAGGCTGCAGCAGGCTAAAATCCAGCCCCTCCTGCTCACAATATACCTTTGCCCGGGCAATCAGGTGGTTAGTGAAGTTGTTACACAGCACCGCGGCCAGGTGCAATTGCAGGCGCTGGTGCGAGTCTACCATCTCTATACGGGAAGCAATGCTTTGCGCAAGGGACTGCAAGCGGCGCAGGGCCTCATCATTACTTGCCTCCAGCATAATAGGAATGGGCGGCGGGGTTTTAATCTCCTTCCGCAGGGATTGCAGCGGATATAACACCCCTGTGTGGGTGGATATACGGCTGATAGCGCTCAAAGGTACGGCCCCTGCGGTATGCGCTACTATGCGCCGGCCCAGGCGCAGCTCATCATTCAACGCCTGTATAGCAGTATCATTTACCGCCAGTATATACACATCCGCCTCCATATAAATATCCAGCAGGTCATTGGTAGCAGGCGCATGTAGTACCTCGCCCAGCTCTTTAGCGCTCTCTGCGCTGCGACTGATGACCTGCTTGATCTGGTGCCCGTTGATCTTTAATAATTGTCCGAAAGCATGTGCTACATTACCGGCACCTATAATTACAATCTCCATAGAATTGGTCCTTTTTATCCGTTTTTAATCGTCTGCGACGCCGAATATATGAATATACGGCCATATGTAACCTTCCCCCTGCCATTATTCACATTAAAACAACCTATAACGCAATAAAACAAAGCCTTATTTTTTATTTTCACCCTTAATTTCTATACTTGCAAAAATCGTATTGTTATTTTTTATATTAAATTTTGCATATTTAGCTCGCAATAAAGAAGGCATTCATGGCAAAAAATCTAGTTATAGTTGAGTCCCCGGCCAAGGCTAAGACCATAGAAAAGATATTAGGAAATGACTTTGAGGTAAAATCTTGTTTTGGTCACATACGCGACCTGGAAAAGGACGATATGGGTATCGACATTAATAATAACTTCAAACCTAAATATGCTGTTCCCGAAGATAAGGAAAAGATAGTGAAGGAGTTAAAGAAGTTAGCCAAGGATACCGACGAGGTTTGGCTGGCAACGGATGAGGACCGTGAGGGTGAGGCCATATCCTGGCATTTATGTGAAGTATTGGGCCTGGATCCCCATACCACCAAACGCATAGTTTTCCATGAAATTACCAAGCCTGCTATAGAAAGGGCCGTACAGCAGCCCCGTTTGCTGGATATGAACCTGGTGAATGCCCAGCAGGCACGCCGTATACTGGACCGTATTGTGGGTTTTGAGCTGTCTCCGGTGCTGTGGCGCAAAATGAGCATGCGCAACTCCCTTTCTGCCGGCCGCGTACAATCAGTAGCCGTAAGGCTTATTGTGGAGCGTGAGCGGGAGATCAATACTTTTAACTCAGTAAGCAGCTTTAAGGTAGAGGCCTTTTTTACCGCGAAGGACAGCCAGGGTAAAACCCTGAGCTTTAAGGCCGATGGCCCTTCCCGCTTCAAAACGGCGGAAGATGCGGAGAAGTTCCTGCAACAGTGCATTGGCGCTACCTATACAGTAAAGGATATACAGGTAAAACCGGCCAAAAAATCGCCGGCAGCGCCTTTTACCACTTCCACCCTGCAGCAGGAGGCCAGCCGCAAGCTGGGCTACAGCGTTTCCAAAACCATGCTGCTGGCTCAAAAATTGTACGAAAGCGGTAAGATCACGTACATGCGTACGGATTCCGTAAACCTTTCCGATACTGCACTTACTGATATTAAACAAGCCATTGAAAAGAGCTATGGCCAGCGTTACCACCAGCACCGTAAGTTCAAGAACAAGAACGAATCGGCCCAGGAAGCGCACGAAGCCATCCGCCCTACCTACATGGACAATGCTACTGTTGATGATAGCGATACCCGCCGCCTGTATGAGCTGATCTGGAAGCGTACCATTGCCAGCCAGATGGCCGATGCGGAACTGGAAAAAACCATCGCTAAAATTGATATTTCCACCAATCATGAGGAGCTGACCGCCAGCGGTGAAGTGCTGAAGTTTGACGGCTTCCTGAAAATATATATGGAAGGCCGCGATGACGAAGATGCGGACGAAGAAGACCAGGAAGGCGTGCTGCCTCCCCTGGCTGTAAAGCAGGTGGTGGATCTGAAAGAGATGAAGGCTACCGAACGTTTTACCCGCCCGGCCCCCCGTTATACGGAGGCCAGCCTGGTGAAAAAGCTGGAGGAGCTGGGCATAGGCCGCCCCTCTACCTACGCGCCTACCATTACCACTATCCAGAAACGGAGCTATGTGGAAAAGCGCGATAAAGAAGGGATCAAGCGTGAGTTCCGGATCATGACGCTGAAAGCGGATAAGATCACTAAAACGGCCGATACGGAAAATACCGGCGCCGAAAAAGCCAAGCTGTTCCCTACAGACCTGGGCATGATCGTTACCGACTTCCTGAACCAGTACTTTGATTCTGTAATGGACTATGGCTTTACCGCCAAAATAGAAGAGGAGTTTGACGAAATAGCCAACGGCAAAAAGGTTTGGAATAAAATGCTCAACGAGTTCTATGAGCCCTTTCACCAGGATGTAGCCAACACCCTGGAAAAGGCAGAACGGGTAAAAGGTGAGCGTTTACTGGGCGAGGATCCTGAAACCGGCAAGCCTGTAGTAGCCCGTATGGGACGCTACGGCCCCATGATACAGATAGGCAAGGCAGAAGATGAGGAAAAGCCCCGCTTTGCCAAGCTGAAAGCCACCCAGAGCATTGAAACCATTAGCATGGCCGATGCGATGGAGCTGTTCCGCCTGCCCCGTAACCTGGGCATGTTCGAAGGCCAGGAAGTAACGGTGAACATAGGCCGCTTTGGCCCCTATGCACAGCACGACAAGAAGTTCTACTCCCTTAAAAAGGAAATGGACCCTTACACCGTAGAGCTGGAAGAAATAGGGCCCCTGATCGTAGAAAAACGCACCGCCAAAGACGAGCGTACAATCAAGGTATTTGAAAAAGAAAAGATCCAGATCTTAAAAGGCCCTTACGGCCCATATATAAAGCAAGGGTTGAAGAACTATAAGATACCGAAGGAAAGGATTGATCACGCTGCGGATATTACCGTGGAGGAAGCCAAAGCCATTATTGAAGATGTAAAGGCCAACCCGCCCAAGAAAAAGGCACCGCCTAGAAAGAAGAAGACTGAATAATGTGCGAATGTGCAGATAGCAAATGTGCAAATAAATACCGCGGAGATCAAACATCTGCACATCTGCATATTTGCACAGCTGCACATTTGCAAATTGTGACGCGTATGAATGAAACTAAAGAAATTAATGCTCTGTTCCATTTGCTGGACGACCCGGATCAGGAAGTATTTGATACCGTAGCCAGTAAAATATTGCTGTTTGGGAAAGAAATTATACCAAACCTGGAGAATTTGTGGGAGAATACAATTGATGAATCTATCCAGGAACGTATAGAACAGCTTATACACCGTGTACATTACCAGGACCTGCAAATAGCTATACAACACTGGACCCGCGCAGAAACGCCCGACCTGCTGCAGGGTGCTATGCTGGTGGCCCGCTACCAGTTCCCGGATATGCAGCCCAACCCGGTAATGACGGAGATTGAGCGTATTAAGCGCAACATCTGGTTAGAGCTGAACAACTATCTTACCCCGCTGGAGCAGATCAATGTGCTCAACAGCATGATCTATAACTACTTTGGGCTGAAGGGTGAAGAAGTGGCTTACATGCGTAAGAACCAATTCTTCATTAACCAGGTAATGGAAGCCAAAAGGGGTAACCCCATCACCAACGGCATTATTTACCAAAGCCTGTGCGCCATGCTGGACCTGCCGGTATATGCCGTGAACATTCCCCGGCAGTTTATACTGGCTTACTTTGATTCCTTTTACGATTTTGCAGAACCGCCCAAACCGGATGATTACCGCATCCTGTTCTTCATAGATCCCATGCAGGGGCAGATCTACTCCCACCAGGATGTAGAAACCTACCTGAAAAGGGTATCCGTACCGCCGGTGCCGGCCTACTACCGCCCGCAGTCCAATAAACAGATCATCCGCTTTTTGCTGGAGGAGCTGGCCAAATGTTTCCAGGAAGATAAAGAGCGGTATAGGTATGATGAGCTGGTGAACCTGATCAATATGCTGGGGGACTGAGCCGCTTCCAGTAAATAATAGTGCCGGTAAGCCCGCCATGCGGCTTTAATGCAAAATCCGGGATAACCCCGGTCCGCTGGTACCCCATTTTATCATACAGCCCTGCGGCACCTTCATCTTCCGCAGTATCCAATGTAAGCAGGGTTTTACCCCGTTCAACAGCAATACGCTCCGCTGCCTGCAGCAGCATACGGGCCGCACCCTGGCCGCGGTATTCCGCGCGGGTCATCATCTTAGCTATTTCAGCACGGTGTGGCTGGTTGGGCGGGCAATCCAGCAACAAAGTTACAGTACTGATCAGCAGCTTGCCGTTATAGGCGCCCAGTATAACCCGTTCTCCGCGGCCGGCAGCTGCCAGTGAGGCCTCCCAGAAAGCGGTAGCTTTTTCAGGCGCTAAGGGGTGCATAAAGCTAACGGAGCCGCCGTTGGCAACCGTGTCAATGATCAGGTTTGCCAGGGCTGCAATGGTTTCCGGCTGGCTGCTAAGGGTGGCTATAGTGAATCTGGCATTCATATACGCTGATGGTTGATACTATAAAAAGCAAAACGCCGATCCCTGCGTGGTGATCAGCGTTAAGCGTTATGCATTTTGCGTTAAGCGTTAGTTGCTTTCCTGTTTTCCTTTCATTTTAGGATAAGACATTACGATCAGGTCATTCATCACATTCACCGCCTCATCCAGGTAAGGATCTTTTGCACGGAACTTTAACCAATCCTTGTTACGGGCCACTTTGCCGGTATCGTTACCCAGCTTGTCGAGGTCTGTTTTCAGGCTGGCAATATTCAGCTCCTTCACCTTATCATTCACAGAATCGTATTTCTTCAACGCTGCGGTATTGTTCTTTTGCTCGGTCTTATACGTTTGTATATTCAGCGGGTAAGATTCCTGTTTGTCTATGTTCTTAATGGCGCTGATATTCTCCGTCATAGTCTTAAACGCTTCGCTGCTGCTTACCCTTAAGGCGCTTTTCTTTTTCAGCGCTTCTACATTCACAGGATCGTACCAGGGGGTGAAGTTAGCTTTGGGTATTTCGTCCCAGGCCAGCGCATCTTCATCTTTCTTCTCTCCTACTTCAGAGTATGGATCGGGTAACACAATGTCAGAGCTCACACCTCTTAACTGGGTAGATCCGCCGTTTGCACGGTAAAACTTCTGTACGGTAAGCTTCAAGGCACCCAGTGCGCCAATTTCAGGCTTGCTGGGGAAAAAGTCGTCCAGGTTATACATGCGCTGCACGGTGCCTTTACCAAAGGTTGATCCGCTGCCTATGATCACTGCACGTTTATAATCCTGCATGGCAGCTGCCATAATTTCGGAGGCAGAGGCGCTGTATTCGTTCACCATAATAGCCAGCGGGCCATCATACTGTACACTCTTATCACGATCGGGCAGTACAACCTTATCGCCACCGCGGGAGCGTACCTGTACTATAGGGCCATCCGGAACAAACAGGCCGGCCATCTGTACCACATCCTGCAGGGAACCGCCGCCATTATAGCGCAGATCCAGGATAATGCCTTCTACATTTTCTGCTTTCAGCTTCTGTACTTCCTTGGCTACATCTACTGCGGAGCGTGCGCCGTTCCTGTCCTGGAAGTCAGCGTAAAATTCCGGTAAGTAAATGTATCCTATTTTATGCTGGCCATTGATAATGGCCGATTTTGCAAAGGTGTCGTCCAGCACGATCTCATCCCGCACAATGGCGATATCTTTTACGGTACCATCGGTACTTTTTACAGTCAGCTTAACGGTAGATCCTTTAGCTCCGCGGATGATCTTTACTGCATCTTCTACGGTATAACCGGTAATATCCACCGGTTCCTTATCGCCCTGCGCTACTTTCAGGATCACATCATTTGCTTTCAGCTGGCCTTGTTTCCAGCTGGGGCTGCCGGTTACCACAGATGCGATCTTGATCTTATCATCTTCTTCCCGCAGCTGCGCGCCAATGCCAAAGAACTTGCCGGCCATCTGCTCTTCAAAATACCTTTTCTCGGCAGGCGGCATAAAGTCCGTGTGCGGATCCATGGTAGTGGTAATGGCATTTACATACAGGCTAAAGCGGTCGTTATCATCCTGCTTGTTCTTCAGGCGGTCAAAATAACGGTCGTACAGCTGTTTTACCTTGGCCCGGGCTTCTGCTTCCAGCTCAGCGTCGGTTTTAGGTTTGGCGTTAGTTTTATCTTTTGCCTGCATTTCCTGCAGATCGGTTAATTTTTCCAGGGTGCGGTATTTCAGCACTTTGCGCCATGCTTCTTTGCGGGCTGCTTCATCGGCCGGGTAATCTATTTTGTCGGGGTCCAGCACTACCTTTTCATCTTTGGTAAAATCAAAAGGCTGCGACAGAATGGCCGGGTATAACAAAGCGGCTTCGCTTACCCGTTGTTTAATGATGGCATTTACGCTGTTAAAGCAATCCAGCGGGGCGCCCTGCAGCTCGTCATCAATGTGGGTTGATAAAGTGCTCAGTTTCTGTATATCGCTTTTCAGGAGGAACTTCTTTTCACTGTCCAGATCTTTCAAATACTTGGTAAATACCTCTTTAGAAAATGCATCGTCCAGTGTTTTGGGCTGGTAATGGCCCTCTTTTAATATTTGCCCTACCAGGTTCATGATAATCTCATAGCGTCCGGGAGGATCGTCTGTTTTGCCTAACTTATTGAAAGCCAGTACGCCGCCGGAGATGACTATTAGCAACACCGGGATAATCACTTTCATTCTTCTCATATGGAACAATTGAACTTTATCAAATTTAAACTAAAATTGGCTCCCGTAAGAGCGGGTTAGCGTTGGTTTAACAAAACATTACCGCTAAAATCCTACCAATTTATACACGGATCCTTTAAAACCTTCACTTGTTGAAGAACTGCAAAGCATATATAGCTCACCTGCTTCATCTTCGCCCCAACTTAATATTTGTAAGCCTTCGGCAGGGCGCCCTTCCAGCTCCAGGTCGGCCCGCTCCCATTTACTGCCATTTTGTACCAATACCCAGGATTTACCGTTATAATCGCCAAATACATAGCTGCCTTTCAGGTCCGGCAGGGCTTTTCCCCGGTACACATATCCGCCTGTAACACTAATCCCCAGGTCGTGGCTATATTCATCAATAGGGTCTATGGGCTTGTGCTTAAGGGCTGCCCCATAAACATTTTCGGGAAAATCGTCCGGCGTATTGAAGCTGTGCAAACCTTCCCTGATACGCCAGCCGTAGTTACCGCCTTTGGTGATAATATCCACCTCCTCGTACTTATTTTGTCCAACATCACCCGCAAACAGCCGTTTGGTAGGCTTGTCAAAGGATATACGCCAGGGATTGCGCAGGCCAAAGGCCCATATTTCAGGCCGTGCCTTTGATTCGCCTACAAAGGGATTATCTTTTGGCACATTGTACGGATTACCGTTAACGTCTATACGTAAAATTTTACCCAGCAAAGTATTCAGGTTCTGGCCATTGCCAATGGCGCCGTGTTTATCGCCACCACCGCCTCCATCGCCCAGGGCTATGTATAAATAACCATCGGGGCCAAATACCAGGTCGCCGCCATTGTGGTTGGATTCCGGCTGCTCTATTTCCATTACTACCCGCTTGCTGGCCGGGTCAGCTACATTCGGGTTGCTGGCAGATACCGTAAATTCTGAGATACGGCTTTTATGATTGCTGCCGGCCGTATTGGAAGGCACGCTGTAATACACATAAAACTTTTTGTTTTGCTTAAACCGCGGGTGAAAGGCAATGCCCAGCAATCCACGTTCATCATAACCGGGGTTGATCTTTACCATTTCACTGCTTACATCCAGGAAAGGCTGTGCGGCAACTTGCCCGTTCTGTATTAACCATACTTTCCCTTCTTTCTGGCAAATGAATAAACGTCCGCTGCCATCACCTGGTACGCCCAATGCCACGGGGGAAATAAACTTGTTGGTTACCAGTTGCAAACGGGCTTTACGTGCGGGAGGTTCTTTCAATAAAGGGGCTGCCTGGCAGGCAATGGAAAATGCCAGCACAGGCACGGCCATCAATAAACGAAATGCATTCATAAAGGGAGGTTCTTTACTATAAAAATAATCATCTTAAAGTGATAGCTGCTACCGTTCAACAAGTATTAATTTCCGTTCAGGTTATTCCCGTCCGGATATAAAACGGCTACGCTGCAGCCCGCTGCTGTAGCGCATTTCCATAATTCGCTCTTAACTTTTCAACAATTATTTTAAATTTGTATCACCTTATCACTCAATAAAACGCATTAGCTTGGACACGGCAACTCCTGCAAAGAATGATCCCTATGCCTCCCTTCGCATACGGGAATTTAACTTTTACCTCGTTATCCGTTTTGCAATTGTATTTGCCCTTAGCATGCAGTTCACCATTATTGAATGGAAGGTGTATGCCCTTTCTCATGATCCGTTCACATTAGGCTTAATAGGTTTGGCAGAGGTGATACCCGCCGTGCTGCTGGCGCCTTTTGCCGGCCATATGGTGGATAAGCGGGAAAAAAGAGGCATGCTGCTGGCCTGTATCATCTCTTACATTGTGATAGGCACCGGTTTGTTCCTGCTTACCTGGGACCGTGCTGTGCAGGGCTTCTCTACCCAATTGGTGCTGAACCTTATTTATGCGCTGGTGTTCCTGGGTGGCATTGTGCGGGCCTTTACCAGCCCTTCCAACTTTTCCATGCTGGCGTTACTGGTACCGCGTTCATTATACGCCAATGCCTCTACGTGGAGCAGCAGCGCCTGGCAAATAGGCGGCATGACAGGGCCTGCGCTGGGCGGGCTTTTCATACACCTGTTTGGCGTGCACTGGTCTATGCTGGTGGTTGTGGCTTTTTTTGTACTGTCTATGTTTTGCCTGTTGCAGATAAAGCCCAAACCCATTTACTATAAATCACAGGGCGAAGGTTTTATAGAAGGCCTTACCAAAGGCATCCGCTTTGTCTGGAATACCAAAGTAGTGCTGAATGCCATGGCACTTGATATGTTTGCCGTATTATTTGGCGGCGCTACCGCTATGCTGCCTGCTTTTGCTACAGATGTGCTGCATGTGGGCTCCCTGGAATTTGGCTTTTTACGGGCCGCAGTGGCTGTAGGATCGCTGGTTACTATGTTCATACTGGCTTACCGGCCCCTGGTGAATAAGCCGGGTATTAAGCTGCTGGCGGCAGTTTTCGGCTTTGGGTTGTGTATTATTATTTTTGGCTTGTCCACCAGCTTTTACCTGTCGTTCTTTGCCCTGCTGATAAGCGGTATGCTGGATGGCATCAGCGTGATCATCCGTCAAACTATTTTACAGCTGAAAACGCCGGATGATATGCGCGGCCGCGTGGCTTCTGTAAGCTCTATGTTTGTAGGATCATCCAATGAGCTGGGCGCTTTTGAAAGCGGGTTTATGGCGCGGGCAATGGGATTGGTGCCCTCTGTGGTGTTTGGCGGATGTGTAACCCTGGGTGTGGTGATCACTACTTACATTATTTCACCGGCTATGCGTAAGCTGGATCTGAAGGCGTAAGCAGTTGGGCAGTTTGTCATTTTCCCATGTCTTTCTCATGAGTTTCTCGTGTCTTTCCCTACTAGATCCCATGTTTTTCCCTAGTCCATCCCTAGTGAAGTTCATGTCAGCCCCTCCTGCTCTCTTACTTCATGATCGTTTTTAACCTTTCCAATACATAATATACTGCCGGGCAAATGGTGCTGTTCAGGAAAGTGGTATTAGGCCGTTTAAAGAAATCATAACTATCTGTATAGGGATAATTCTCACAATCACCGGGGCGTACATCGTAAATGCCGCAATAGTTATCTGCCCCTAGGAAAGGGCAGGGCGTTCTTTTCACTACATAATCGCCATCCTCATCCAGGCGCAGGTAGGTTTCAATGAATACAGATTCTTTCAGGCCCAGGTGTTTGGAAATGCGTTTAATATCCGGCGTTTTAAACCGGGGGCTGATGGTTTTACAGCAACCGGCGCACTGCAGGCAGTCAATATGGCTAAAAGCTTCCTCATGCAGCTCGGGCAACAGCTTTTCCACGCCCTTGCCTCTTTTGGTTTGCAGCTTTTGCAGGAATTGCTTGTTAGCCTTCTGCTTTTCTTTTGCCTTCAGCTCCCAGTTCTCTAGTAAGTGGTTCATTTGAGCGCAAAGGTAAGGAAAGTCCATGGTCGATGGTCCATAGTCCATTGCATAGATCGTGGGGGGGGGAGTTCGGGGAATGGAGGAAAGTCGATGGTTCATGGTCGATGGTCCATTGCATAGAGCGGAGGAACAGCCCTTCGGTGAATGGAGGTATGCACACCTGCCTGATCACCGCATTCACTTGCAGTACCTTCATATTGGAGTAAGCTATGGACTATGGACCATCGACCATGGACTAACCACCGCATTCACTTGCACTATCTTCGCACCGGAGCAGGCTATGGACTATGGACCATCGACCATGGACAATACTATGACAATCCAACAGCTTCCAGCCACTCATTTATCACCACAGTTTCCACAACCCTGCCGCCCGTTTGGCAGTTGCTTAAAATCGTTATAGCTTTGCACATTCTATTCAAACTACCTGCTTTTACATCATGAATCTTTTTGATATTCAACAGAATGAGTTCGTGTCCCGTCACATCGGGCCAAATGAATCTGAAACCAACCAGATGCTGGACACCATCGGCGTTCCCTCCCTGGAAGCTTTGGTGGATAAAACCGTACCCGGCAACATCCGCATGCAGCAGCCGCTGGCTATTCCGGCTTCCATGAGTGAAAGCGACTACCTGCGCCACCTGAAAGAGGTTTCCCTGAAGAACAAAGTGTTCCGTAACTATATTGGCCAGGGTTATTACGATACTATTACCCCCAGCGTAATATTGCGTAACATTTTTGAGAACCCGGGATGGTATACCCAGTATACCCCTTACCAGGCAGAAATTTCACAGGGCCGTTTGGAAAGCCTGCTGAACTTCCAGACCATGGTGAGCGACCTTACCGGCCTGCCTATTGCCAATGCCTCCCTGCTGGATGAGGCTACCGCTGCCGCAGAAGCTATGACCATGTTCTTCAACGCGCTGAACCGCGATCATGATCACCTGACCCGTCCTAAATTTTTTGTAGATAACAACGTATTCCCGCAAACCAAAGATGTAGTGCTTACCCGCGCTACCCCATTGGATATTGAAGTGGTGTACGGCGATTATAAAACCGCCCAGCCGGATGCTACTTACTTTGGCGCCCTGCTGCAATACCCCAATGATATGGGTGCTGTAGAAGATTACCGCGCCTTTATTGAAAAGGTACATGCTGCCGGCGCTTATGTAGCCATGGCTACCGACCTGCTGGCGCTTACCCTGCTTACCCCTCCGGGTGAGCTGGGTGCGGATGCTGCCCTGGGATCGGCCCAGCGTTTTGGCGTACCCTTAGGCTTTGGCGGCCCGCATGCTGCTTTTTTTGCGGTGAAGGATGATTTTAAACGCGCTATCCCCGGCCGTATCATTGGCGTAAGTATCGACGCCCAGGGCAACCGCGCACTGCGCATGGCCCTGCAAACCCGCGAGCAGCACATTAAACGCGAAAAAGCTACTTCCAATATCTGTACCGCCCAGGCATTGCTGGCCAATATGGCCGCCATGTATGCAGTGTTCCATGGCCCGCAGGGCCTGGAGCGCATTGCTACCCGCGTAGCGCTGCTGGCCAATACCATTGCAGAAAAGCTGCAGGCCAAAGGCATAACCGTACAGCACAAACAATTCTTTGATACCCTGGTAGTAAAAGCACCTGCTGAAACCATCAGACCCAAAGCAGAACAGGCAGGCATTAACTTCCGCTACTTTGGCGCCGATACGATTGGTATTGCGCTGGATGAAACCACTACCATCCAGGATGTGAACGATATTCTGCAGCTATTTGATGCCGGCCAGGTAACCGCCAAGACCATTACCGCAAAAGCGGCGGCTATACCGGCTTCCCTGGCACGTACCTCTCCTTACCTGCTGCACCCCGTGTTTAACACGCACCACAGCGAAACAGAGATGATGCGTTACATCAAAATGCTGGAGAACAAAGATCTTTCTCTGAACACCTCCATGATATCCCTGGGTTCCTGCACCATGAAGCTGAACGCAGCTACGGAAATGATACCGCTTAGCTGGGCGCACTGGAGCAAGATCCATCCTTTTGCACCGAAGGATCAAACCGGCGGTTATAAACAGATCACAGATGAGCTGAGCGAATACCTTTGCCAGATCACCGGTTTTGATGCCTGCAGCCTGCAGCCTAACAGCGGCGCACAGGGCGAGTATGCCGGTTTGCTGGTGATACGCGCTTACCACGAAAGCCGTAATGAAGGTCATCGTAACATTATGCTTATTCCCATCTCTGCACACGGTACCAACCCCGCATCTGCAGTAATGGCGGGCTTTAAGGTAGTAGTAGTAAAAGCATTGGAAAATGGATATATAGATGTAGATGATCTGAAAGCCAAAGCACAGGCGCATGCAAATGACCTGGCAGGTATCATGATCACCTACCCATCTACCTACGGTGTGTATGAAGAAAGTGTAAAAGACATTTGCAGCACCATTCACGAATACGGTGGACAGGTATATATGGACGGCGCCAACATGAATGCACAGGTAGGCTTAACTGCGCCGGGCTTAATTGGCGCAGATGTATGCCACCTGAACCTGCATAAAACCTTCGCCATTCCGCATGGCGGTGGTGGTCCCGGTATGGGGCCCATTTGCGTAGGCGAGCACCTGGCAGCTTTCCTGCCCGGCCACGTATCGCTGAATAAAGGCACCGCACAGGCAGTATCTGCAGCCCCTTACGGCTCAGCAAGCATTTTGCTCATCTCTTATGCCTACATCCGTTTGCTGGGCACAGCAGGCGTAAAACAGGCATCTGAATACGCCATCCTCAATGCCAACTACATGAAGGCAAGGCTGGAAAAAGCATACGACATCCTGTATAACGGTAAGAACGGCACCTGTGCGCACGAGTTTATTGTGGACCTGCGTCCCTTTAAAACCAGCGCCGGTATTGAAGCGGAAGATGTGGCCAAACGCCTGATGGACTATGGTTTCCACGCCCCTACCCTGAGCTTCCCTGTAGCCGGTACTATTATGATAGAGCCTACAGAAAGTGAAGATAAAGCTGAGCTGGACCGCTTCTGCGATGCCATGCTGGCCATCCGCGAAGAGATCCGTGCAGTAGAAGAAGGCAAAGCAGATAAACAAAACAACATACTGAAAAATGCACCGCATACGCAGTTTGTAATTACTGCCGATGAATGGTCATTTGCGTATAGCCGCCAGCAGGCCGCTTATCCGCTGGAATATGTGAAGGCTAACAAATTCTGGCCTTCCATTAGCCGTGTAAATAACACCTATGGCGACCGTAACCTCATTTGCACCTGCGAGCCGGTGAGCGCTTACGCAGAAGCAGAAGCCTAGTTCAATTACGAATGATAGAATTATGATTGCCGCGGTCCCGGATCGCGGCAATCTTTTTTATGCCTGTAAGTACCTCATAACTAATCATAAGAGGCACAATCCCTCCCTAACCCCCACCAGATCAATATCCGGTAGTTATAGATTATATATATTAAATTTCAACAATTAATCGTTATTGATTATATTAGTAACAGAAAAACCTTATTTTATCTATGCAGGATTTCTCTTTTATGACCACAGAAGAGCATTTTCTACTACAGGATGCCCTCAAAAAGAACAAAAAACAGGTAACTAAATTCGTACTGATTGGCCTTGGTTTAATGATTGTAGCCGCTGTAGTACCACAAGTTTATCTTTACACGCACAGCACAGCCCAGGAAGCGGATCAATCCCTGTTTTCTTACACCAATGGCTGGTTCTGGCTTTGGATGTTATCTTTTATTGTAGTACTGGTATTTGCTTTGATCAAGGTAACAGAGGTGCGTTATTTCACTATTAAACGCGATCTGATGGCTTTACAGAAAGGTACCATGCAGGCGCCGCTGGAAGCCGTGTACCATGAGAACGACGACACACAAACCAACTTCATGGTAATGCTGCCCAATTCAAAAAGAAAAAGGCTGTTCTACTGGACCCGCGGCGCTTTGAGCGATTACCGCGCAGGCAATGAGGTGGAGATCAGCTATGCCCGTTATTCAAGGGTGATACTGGCGATCAATAAAGTTTAGAAAAAACAAAAGGGTGAAAAGTAAAGCATAACCTGGCTTTACTTTTCACCCTTTATTAACGTGTAAAAGACACTTATACTATTTCCGATAATATTTCCATGATCTGCCGGGCACTGGTTCCATTCCCATAAGGATTTATTGCGTTCACCATTTGCTGGTATACAATATCATCTTCCAACAGGGTGCTTACGGCCTGCTCTATTTTCTCACGGCTGGTGCCTACTAATGTGGCTGTGCCGGCTGCAATACCTTCTGTTCTTTCTGTTACATCCCGCATTACCAGCACTGGTTTTTTTAAGGCAGGCCCCTCTTCCTGCAAGCCGCCGGAATCAGTAAGCACCAGGTAGCAATGCTGCATCAGCCATAACAGGTACGGATACTCGAGCGGCGCTATCAGGTGAATATTCTCATGGTTTTCCAGTATGCGCCTTACCGGCTCCTGTACCTGTGGGTTTAAGTGTACGGGGTAAACAATTTCAACAGAAGACGCATATTTTTCCGCCAGTGTTTTAACGGCCATACACATCTCTTCCAAAGGTTTCCCAAAGCTTTCGCGCCGGTGGCCGGTAATAAGAATGATCTTTTTACGCAGGTCCAGGAAATTAAAGAATGCCGAATACTGGTCTTTGCCTTTCATTTGTTCCAGCGTTAGCAGCACAGCATCTATTACCGTGTTGCCCGTTACATACACATGCTCCGTGATATGCTCTTTCAGCAGATTGTTGCGGGCATTGGAAGTAGGCGCAAAATGAAAATCGGCTATAATGCCGGCCATTTTACGGTTAACTTCTTCAGGGAAGGTAGAATACTTATTGCCGCTCCGCAAGCCTGCCTCTATATGTGCTATTTTGATCTTTTTATAAAATGCAGCTAATGCGCCCGTAAAAGCAGAGGTGGTATCCCCGTGGATCATCACCAGGTCTGGCTGCTCCTTTTCAAGCAGGGCAGCCATCTTTACAAGCCCGTCGGCCGTTATGTCAAACAAGGTTTGATTAGGTTTCATTAAAGCCAGATTTTCATGCGGCTTTACTTCAAAAAAGGTAAGTACCTGGTCCAACATTTCTTTATGCTGTCCGGTAACGCATACCCTTAGCTCCCATAAATGTGGATGCTTTTCACATTCCTTTATCAACGGGATCATTTTAATTGCTTCGGGGCGTGTTCCAAATAAAAAGAGTATTTTCTTCATGGTCGTTGATAACAGGTTAATAAATTGCCTGCGATTGTAAGATCATTGCATTAATGTCTACTGATTCATCTGTTATTAATTGCTTATAATTTTCCAGAAAGATCTTTGTTTCAGCTGTTTGGAATTTCTGGTGGAAAATTGTGCAATTCCTATATCCCTGTTCTATTTTCTGTTCCATATTCTTTTCATGCGGAAAATGAATAGATGCTGCTTTCCGGCAAAGGTGTATTTTCACGCCTCTTTGCCAAAGCCGTATTCCTACATCATTATCCTCACATCCCCATCTTCCGTCATATCGTTCATCAAAGCACCCTATATTAATGAGGTTCCTGCGGCTTACTGATACGTTACAGGTCCAGAATAAGATCCAGGGGGCTGGGAGTGTATCTATCCTATCGTTATAGCGCTTGTAATATCTTTCCCTGATATCAAGACCAATCCCTGCTGATCTTAAATTTTCAATTGTCTGAGCAGGATTTGCGGGGATTATTGTTTCCTGTATAGATGTATTGCCGGATTGATCGAACCCATACACATAACCAATGGCAGCCACCTGCGATCCCAGCTCACTATGTATAGCTATATGCGCATTTACACAATCCTCGCTAAGAATTACGCCTGCATCTACAAAAAAGCAGATGGCCCCTTCTGCATTCATTATTCCCAGGTTCCTGGCCGAAGCCGGCCGGTAGCCTTTATCTTCCTGGTACACATATTTTATGTTCAGTTGTCCCTTATAGCTTTCTACTACTTCTTTAGTATTATCAGACGATCCATCGTCTGCAACGATCACTTCAAAAATATTTTTGGGCGTATGCTGGATCAGGAGGGAATCAAGCGTATAGGTTAATAACTGGCTGCGGTTATACGTGGGTACGATAACAGAAATGGGGTATTTATCCATAACGTTTATAAATTAATTGCGGATGATTATTATTGACCTTCTTTTATCATTATTTCGCGCAGTGCCCTTTTTTCATAATACAGGGAATCGTTTTTCCTGGTGAGCGCCAGATCATTCCATCCTGCTGCCTCTTCATGTTTCAGATGAAGATAGATAAGGTCCGGACACCTGACGAGGTGCCTTGTTCCTCCCAGGTATCTTTCAATAACGTCTTTATCCTCTGCCCCCCAGCCTTCAAACCTTTCATCCCAGGCGCCTGCTTTTATCAGCCGCTCCCTGTTAAAAAGCGGAATAACTCCATACCGGTGCCCTTCTACCAGCTGCTCCCGTAAAAAGCTTTCACAACATTCCTCCTTTACACAAATAGCCGCCTGCAGTCTTTCCCGCTCAATTTCCTCCACATTTATATATTCCTTTCCACAGTTCAGCCGGTAGCCTGATACCAGTAGGATATCAGATTCTTCAGCCAGCAGCAAATGTTTTTTAAATGAGAGATCAATGGGTACCAGGTCAACATCGTATGAGCTTACCAGTTTTCCAACACTGTAACCCAGGCCAATATTTAATAGCCTTGCTTTGTTAAAATTTCCATCTTCCTGTACATGAACATACTTTATGTTCTTTCCAGGATCCTTTACCAGTGAAGGTTTGGGGCTGGATTCAATTAGCACCAGTTCAATACCAGGGTTTATGTGAACAGTTTTCGTGAACCAATCCAGCAGGCATTTTAAATGCAAAGGGCGGTTCCGGTAAGCTACCAGTAATGATAATGTCATATGTGTAGGATTAGGTTTTGTATCGTCTGTCAATTGGGGAAAGATCTTGTGAGCACCGTTATTTTTTAGCAACGTATGCCTGCTGCCGGATATCCGGTGATGAAGTCATTATCTATTATTTTTTTAAGGGAAAGATACCAGAGAAGATAAAACAGGAATAAGGACCGCTTAATAATAAGCCCGGGCAAAGCTTGCGCTTATGTGAGTAACAGGGCTGCTATCATCACACTATAAATTGCGGTAAATCATTTTCGTTCTGATCAAGGTCACACCTAACAAAATAATTTAAAAAATCAGAAACCGGATATAGCAGTTTTTCGAAATTTTACTTCGGGTTTTACTAAAAGTATTCAGAATTAGCTAATCATTCCCCTGCGGCCTTTTTATTTTCTTCCGAAGAGCTGGTTACAAACAGCTGCCCGGCCAATAACATTATAAAACATTACAATATCAATCTTTCTGTCGCAGGTGCTGCTCTTTTTTATTAGGGAAATATTTTGTATGTTTAAAAAGCTTTCGGCTTAAATGTTCTTTCTGTATTGGATGACAACTGATATAAAACTTATGCTTACTCATATGAAATCTAAAATCATTTTGGCGCCACCCTGGACACAATTATTCATTCACCCAATTTACATTTAGAAAAAGTACCACCTCAAAATAACGCATTAATTTACGCGTTAGACCCATTAACCCTTCAAATCACCATTCCACCTTTTCCAACGTGTGAGAACCCTTTCAATATTATTTTATGATAGAAGAAGCAATCAAATTAGCTATCATTGATGAATTCACCTTATTTAGAAAAATGTTAAAAGGCTACCTTTCAGAACAAGAGAACATTAACATAACTACACATACCTCCGACCCTTTTGAACTATTGAACAGGCTTAAACACTTTCCTGCCGACATTCTGTTATCCGACATTCTCATTGCCAATGTTAACATCATTGATGTATTAAAAACAATACAAACCCGGCATCCGGAGATCAGGATCATAATATTATCCACCTGCACAGACCCAAAGGTGATCAGCAACCTTTTGGATCTTGGCATTCATGGCTATATTTCTAAATCAGACGAACCGGAAGAGCTGGTCCAGGCCATCATGACAGTGGCCAACAACAGGATCTACCGCAATAAGCTGTTTACGGAGGCATTATATTACAACAAGCAGTATAATATAAAGCCGGGCATAAACGGCTTCTCTGCTTCCCTGAATGAGCGGGAGAAAAAGGTGCTGCAGTTATTATGGGAGGAAAAAAGTAACCGGGAAATAGCCGACCAGCTCTTTCTAAGTGTACGGTCCATTGAGAAAATACGGCAGGACATGAAAGACAAGCTGGGCCTTAAATCTACGGTAGGATTACTAAAATACGGAATTACGAACAGAATAATAGAACCTGCAAATTTGACGGCATAGCCGGTATAGTTTTGTAGCCGCTTTAGTAAAACCCGCAACAAGATTAGTACTACTACGATTCTTTTGCCCCTTTTTAGAAATTAACTTGTTACTGGCAATATCCCATATTGCCTGCGTTAACCACACAGGCGCCATATCATTTAAATCAAAAGCTATGTTCCAGCTAAAATGGGCCAACAAAGATCTATGGTCCTCCGACAGTATTTCCGCAATTGAGCCATCTAAGATTGATAAAAGGAATATTACCCGGGTGCTGAAAATGGATTGGGAAGAACATTGCGTGGAATGTGCAATTCCGGAATGCTACCATAACTGCCCGCTCTATGAACAACGTAAGGACGGAGCCTGTGCCAGGTTTGTATATGGGATAATACCCAACCCGAAGTTCAGCGGCCATTATAATTTTGGCGCCGATGTTACTTTCAGAAGGTGGGGCAAGATAGAAGCCTCTTTACAGGATGCTTATCCTGTAAGAACGATCTCCCTTTTTAATACAATGATCAATTACAGCCTGCCCAAAAAGATCATGAAATGGTTAGGAGGGAAAGAGAAGGTTGTTCATACGGATGCAACCGGCCTTTTCGATGAATTTGTAATAGAATGTTACTCTGTTAACGAAGAACCTTATAAATTAATTTGCGAGTATTTTACCGAAAACAACCGGGTAAGGAATACCAAATACAGGAACGTTCTTAATATTCACAAAGGTTTTAATCACTTTAACATTCCGTTCCATCTTTTAAATGTGGCTGCCCTGGAAGGGTATATTTATTTGTATCCTGAAAACAGTGATATAGAAAAACGCCTGATCTTCACATGGCTTGATCTTGTTAAATACAAGCGGCCACCGGTACCGGTAAAAGAAACCCCGCAAAAAGCAAACACCACAAAAGTAAAATGCGTTGCATGGGACCTGGATAATACATTCTGGAACGGAACTTTCATAGAGCAGGAAACAGTAGCCGTAAAAGAGGAAGCAATTAACCTGGTAAAAAAGCTGGATGAAAGAGGAATAATACAAACGATTATAAGCAAGAACGATTTTGACCCCTGCTGGGAAAAGCTCAAAAACCTGGAGATGGACAAATACTTTCTGGTGCCTGCCATAAACTGGGATCAGAAAAGCAAGAACCTTAGCAAAATTGTTGAAAAGCTGAATATTGGGCTCGATACCATTGCCGTTATAGATGACTCGCCATTTGAAAGATCAGAAATAGTGAATGCTTTACCACAAGTGAGGGTTTATTCTGAAAAAGAGATCGATAATATTCTCAGCTACGAAGAATTTAATGTGTTGATAAGTGAAGAGAGTAAAGACAGAAGGAATAAATACCAGCGGGAAGCGCAGCGTATTGAAACCCAGGAAAAATTTGCCGGTTCCTATGAAGATTTCCTCATTAGCTGCAACATGGTGGTGGAAGCCTTTGTGCCTGGCACAGACCAGGAAATTGAAAGATGTTTTGAGCTGATCCAACGCAGCAACCAGCTAAACCTGTCCACCATCCGGTATTCCAGACCCGGGTTCAGCTCATTGCTTGCGGATAAGCAGGTGCTTTCTATTGGCATTCGTTGTGAAGATAAATTCGGCGATTATGGGTTAATAGGATTTTCCAGCATCAATGTCTCCAATAATATTCCTGTAATGGAAAATCTTGTGCTGTCATGCAGAATAGCACAGAAAAGGGTTGAGCATACTTATATGAAATCTATTACAGCGCTTCTTCATAATAATGGGTATAAAGAGCTTCGCGTAAAACTAACCCTCACTGCCAAGAACGGGCCTTTGTGCAAAGTTTTTTCCGAACTTCCTTTTACCGTTAAAGAAGAGGGGCAGGATAGTAAGCTGCTAAGCATTCAAACAGATGCGTTAATGAATACCCATCATATCATGAAATTTACGCTCAAAGATTCCGTTCACAATTTTAAATTCCGGTAAAGCATGTTTTCCGATCAGCAGTATACAGG
>NZ_DATCRF010000269.1:0-3819 GCF_036569125.1 Chitinophaga sp.
GCTCAAAACAGCTGCTGATAAACCTCATCCACCCGGCCTACCGGCGCTACTTCAATATTGAACTTGCCGCTGTGCGCGCCCTGCTTGTTATAGCGGGAAATAAAGATCTTATCAAAGCCTAATTTCTCTGCTTCTGCAATGCGTTGTTCAATGCGGTTTACAGCGCGGATCTCCCCGCTGAGCCCCACTTCACCGGCAAAACAGATCTTGCTGCCTATGGCCGTATCTTCATAGGAGGAAAGCAGCGCGCATAATACCGCCAGGTCAATGGCCGGATCTTCCACCCGGATGCCGCCGGCAATGTTTAAGAACACATCCTTTACGCCAAAGTGAAAGCCGCCGCGTTTTTCCAGTACGGCCAGCAGCAGCTGCAGGCGGCGCAGGTCAAAACCCGTGGCAGTACGTTGCGGTGTGCCGTAAACAGATTGTGTTACCAGCGCCTGCACCTCTACCAGCATCGGGCGCATACCTTCCATAGTAGCAGCAATGGCTACACCGCTTAGCTGATCTTCCCGTTGCGAGATCAATATTTCAGAAGGGTTGGTTACCTGCCGCAGGCCATACCCTGTCATTTCATAAATACCCAGCTCGGAGGTAGATCCAAAGCGGTTCTTGATAGTGCGTAAAATACGGTAGGCATAATGCTGGTCGCCCTCAAACTGCAGCACGGTATCTACCATATGCTCCAGGATCTTGGGACCGGCAATGGCGCCGTCTTTGGTTATATGTCCTATCAGGAATACGGGCGTATGTGTTTCTTTGGCAAAACGCTGCATTTCTGCGGTTGTTTCGCGGATCTGTGAAATGCTGCCGGGAGCTGCTTCAATAAAAGGTGATTGCAGGGTTTGAATAGAGTCTACGATCACCAGCTGCGGGCGCAGTTTTTTTATTTCCTGGAAAATAGTTTGGGTAGATGTTTCTGTAAGCAGGAAGAACTGATCATTCCGGATCTTTAATCGATCGGCCCGCATTTTTATTTGCTGCGCACTTTCTTCTCCGCTGATATAAAGTGTAGTGATCTGCGATAGCTGCAATGCATTTTGCAGGAATAAAGTAGACTTACCGATGCCGGGCTCACCGCCTACCAGCACCAGGGAGCCTGGCACAATACCGCCGCCCAGCACGCGGTTCAGCTCTGCATCACCTGTTATTAAGCGTTCATCTTCGGTGCTGCTTACTTCAGAGAGGTTTACAATATTATCTGCAGCGGATGAAAGTTCGGGTTGTTTCCAGCTGCTGTTCCTGAGTGGAATATCTTTCTGGATCTTTTCTTCTACAAATGTGTTCCATTGTCCGCAGCTGGGACAACGCCCACTCCATTTTGCTGATTCATATCCGCATTGCTGACAAAAGAATGCGGTTTTAATTTTACTCATGCAATAAAGGTAATGGTAAGTTAAATGATTTAAGAAGTGTAAACAGGAAATGAGGATAACAAATAAGCAGTGATTTTATACCGCGTAATGATTTGTAAAAAGAAAAAGAGCCAACAGAAGATTCCGTTGACTCTTTCTACTTACTAACCCATTAAATTCAGGTCTAAATTACTAAATGGGTTCAGAATAAAAAAGTTTATTTAATTGATGTGAATAACTTTTGAGCAATTTTCATAATGTGACAGATCGGCTCCCATCGCCTGTTTCAGGGCATTCTGAGTTTAATATTACTTGCGTTGGAAGGTCGTAAAATATTGATAAATAGGAGTGATGCCGGTTTATTTTACATATAAAAAAAACTTAATAATAGAGCGCCTCGTCCCTGACAAATAGTCTATAATAAATATATGATATTGATTGTATGGCGCCACAATGACAGCATTAATTTTTTAAAACTGACAGCCTGGGAGCCCCTGGCGGGCAATTTCTTAAGAAAAGCCTAAAACCTTGTACCGAAGCGGTATTGGATAGCATTTTGATAGGATACAATAGTAATTTTGTAAGAGAATTTAACCTTTATTGAGCATGACAACTGATCTTATGTTATTTATAATGCCCGGAATGCCGCCGGGGGTAATGCTTTTATCCCTGTTATTCATAGGTATTAGCCTGCTGGTAAGCTGGCGGCTGCGCAGCAAGTTTAAGGAATACAGCCAGGTACCTGTCTCATCCGGCTTTACCGGTAAGCAGATCGCGGAGAAAATGCTGCGGGACAACGGTATTTACGATGTGCAGGTGGTTTCTGTGGACGGTTTCCTATCCGACCATTATAACCCCGAAAACAAGACCGTAAACCTGAGCCCTGAGGTATATAGCACTGCCAGTGTGGCTGCGGCCGCTGTGGCGGCTCACGAATGCGGCCACGCCGTACAGCATGCCCATGCCTATAAATGGCTTACCCTGCGCTCCAAGCTGGTACCAGCCGTGCAGGTAAGCTCCAACCTGGTGCAATGGGTGCTTTTAGGGGGAATTTTGCTGGTAAATGTGTTCCCGGCCTTATTACTGGGGGGTATTGTATTATTTGCCGTAACCACCTTGTTTGCAGTAATTACCCTGCCGGTAGAGTTTGACGCCTCCCGCAGGGGCCTGGCCTGGTTAAACAATGCCGCGCTGATGCCACCCGCTGAATATGGCAAAGCCAAAGACGCTTTATGGTGGGCCGCCATGACCTATGTGGTAGCCGCGGTAGCTTCTATTGCCACCCTGGTACAATATATACTTATCTACATGGGCGCCCGGAACAGAGACTAAAATTATCAAGGGTTTAATCATTTAAACGAAAAACTCCATTTGCCTTTGTGGTAAATGGAGTTTTTCATTTAAAGCCCTTATATTTGTTTCTTTTTTCCGGGTTAAATTATATTTCATTACGGAAATTTCTGACTTGTGGGACAACCAAATGACTAATGAACTGATGTACCGTCTTTTAAAATGAATGTTATAAAACCTTATTTCGGCCGCCGGCTGAACCCCGTTAAACTTTGAACCAAAAAATAGCTTATGCGAAGAATCTACTCCCTTCTTGCAGGCATGCTGCTCGTCATGTCTCAATTCGCCTATGCACAGCAAAAAACTATCACCGGTAAGGTAACAGACGCCAAAGATGGCAGTGATCTGCCAGGTGTTACCGTACAGGTGAAAGGTACTGCTGTGGGCACTGCTACCGGTATTAATGGTACCTATACCATAACATTACCCAAAGGCGCCAGCACACTGGTATTTTCCTTTGTTGGTTATGCCAGCCAGGAAATTACTATTGCCAATCAAAGTACCATAAACCTCTCTATGAGCACAGGTAATAAAGACCTGTCTGAAGTAGTGGTGGTAGGTTATGGTACGCAAACCAAACGTAATATTACGGGCTCTATAGCCAAAGTAGCCAGCCAGGAAATAGAGAACTTCCCCGCGCCCAGCTTTGAATCTGCTATACAGGGTAAAGCCGCCGGTGTGGTAATAGAATCCGGCAGTGGTAAGGTAGGCCAGGGCTTGAAGGTGCGCATACGCGGTACTTCTTCCATCTCTGCCAGCAGCCAGCCCCTTTATGTAATAGATGGTTTGCCCATACAAACGGCCAGCCAGTCTGACGTAAACAACGAGATCACTAACCCGGTTGCTGACCTGAACCCGAACGATATTGAATCCATAGAGGTTTTAAAAGATGCAGCTGCCACCGCTATTTATGGCGCCCGTGGCGCCAATGGCGTAGTACTGGTTACCACTAAAAAAGGCAAGACTGGTCAGAAAACCACGCTTAATCTGGATATAAGCACCAACTGGGGTAAGCCTACTAAAAAACGCCATTTCCTGAATGCCAAACAGTATGTTGACCTGATTGAGGAAGCTGCTGTGAATGATGGCAGAATAGATTTTACCAACGGCGACA
>NZ_DATCRF010000270.1:0-2403 GCF_036569125.1 Chitinophaga sp.
TGTTAAAGAGTAACCAGGGGCTTAACGAAGTGCTGGTGGTAGGTTACGGCACACAAAAGAAAGCCAATGTAACCGGCGCCATTGCTACGCTGAATGCACAACATTTGGATGAGCGGCCCATTGCCCGGGTGGATCAGGCGCTGGTTGGGCAAATGGCCGGCGTGCAGGTGAAACAGATCAGCGGCGCGCCCGGTAAGGGTTTTCAGATAAAGGTAAGAGGTACCGGCTCCATTAATGCCGGTACAGAACCCCTGTATGTGATAGATGGTTTTCCGTTGGAAGTAGCCAGTGCCAGCGCCAGCGGCGGCTTTTCGCAGGGCTCTGCGCTGGATAATATCAATCCTAATGATATTGCTTCTGTGCAAGTATTAAAGGATGCTTCTGCAGCGGCAATTTACGGTTCGCGTGCCGCCAACGGCGTGGTGATCATCACCACTAAATCCGGCAAGGCAGGCAGGAACCGTATGGAGTTCAATACCTATGTGGGCTGGCAGCAAACCCTGAAAAAGCTGGACATGCTATCTGCCGAAGAGTGGATAGACCGCGCCCGGGAGATCATTGATTACAACTATGTAAATCCTGCATTGGGCCGCCTTGCCACAGACGATCCCACTGTACGCCGGCAAAAGCTGGGTGGTTTTGATTTCTCCAAGATCTATGATGCGCGCTGGTACCAGCCGGGGCATCCGGGTTTGCGGTATGTTGACTGGCAGGATGAGCTGTTTCAAAAAGGCCTGGTGCATAGCTATCAGCTGTCTGCTTCCGGTGGTACGGATAAAGTTACGTACCGCATTTCCGGCGATTACCTGAACCAGGATGGTATTGTGATCTATACCGGTTATAAAAGATATTCTTTTCGCTCTAACGTAAACCTGAAGGTGAATGACCGTATTAACCTGGGCCTGAACCTGGCGCCTTCTTATGGCGTAGTTACAGATCCCGGTGCAGAAGGCAAGGATGCGCAATTACATAAAGCCGTTAGCGCTACGCCTATTGTAGAAGACAGCGTAGGCCTGGAAACCGGCGTAGTGCCTAATGCGCGGTATGCCTGGGCCAGCTCCACCGTAAGCCCTGTGGCAGTGTTACGGGAGCAAATGGGAGAGGAGCGCACCCTGCGTACCTTAGGCAGCATTTATGGAGATTATAAACTGTTTGATGGATTGGTGTTCAAGTCCACGCTGAACATCGATAATGCGGACTACCGCCGTAAAGCATTTTCTCCCAGCATTATCAGGAACGGGAACCCGGGTACCGGCTCCTCCCGCACTTTCCGCAAAACCACGCTGGTAAATGAAAACACCTTATCGTATAATAAAACCTTTGGCAGTCATGATATAGCTGCCGTAGCCGGTTATTCCTTTAACCAAACTAATTTTGAAGAAGCGCGCATTGGTGGTTCCAACTACAGCACCGATGATATTTATACCCTGAACGGCGCTACCACCCTCACACTATCAGACACGTATACACGCGAAACAAAGAATGTGCTCATCTCTTACTTCGGCAGGGTACAGTATGGTTTTCGCGATAAATATTTACTTTCTGCTTCTATACGCCGCGATGGGTCTTCCCGTTTTGGCGCCAATACCAAGTGGGGCGTTTTCCCTGCTGTATCTGCAGGCTGGCGGGTGCTGGAAGAACCCTTTATGAAAAACATAGGCGCGGTAAGTGAGCTGAAGCTGCGCGGCAGCTGGGGTCTTTCGGGGAATAATAATATCGGCGATTTTAGCCAGATAGGCTTGCTGGGTTTTTCCAACTATGTATTAGGCACCGGCGAAGGCGCGCTGGTAAAAGGGCAAACTGCTACCAACATTCCGAACCCTGACCTGGGATGGGAAAAATCAGAAACTATAGATGCAGGGCTGGACCTGGGTTTGTTTGATAACCGCATCTTCCTGTCGTTTGATTATTACCGCAAGCTGAATACAGACCTGTTGTTAAGCATACCGGTGGCAGCGGTTACGGGCTTCAGCACCGCTATTACCAACATTGGTAAAGTGCGGAACAAAGGCTGGGAGCTGGAACTCTCCACCCGAAACTTTACCGGCGCATTTGAGTGGACCACTAATCTGAACCTGAGCCATAACACCAATAAAGTGCTGCAGCTGGGCCCTAACAACACGCCTATCATCTTCGGTAATTTCGATAACATGGGCCATCACATTACTACCGTAGGCCAGCCCATTGGCGCTTTTTATGTACTGGAAAATGTCGGCATCCTGAAAACAGCCGCAGAAGCGGCATCCAGCACCATTATACCAGGCGAGGAAGCCGGTGATCCCAGGTACCGCGATGCTAACAACGATAAAGTGATCGATGTAAAAGATGCAGTGATCCTGGGGCAGCCTGATCCTACTTACGTTTGGGGCATCACTAATAATTTCAATTACAAAGGTTTTGATC
>NZ_DATCRF010000271.1:0-3811 GCF_036569125.1 Chitinophaga sp.
GGCATCCTGATCCTGCGCAAAGGCTACCAGCTGCTGCGCCGCTCTATATCCGGGCTGATGGATGAAACCGATATGCAGGTGATAGACCAGGTCATTAACATCCTGAACCAACACCGCCGGCCTGCCTGGATAGATGTGCACAATATGCGTGTACAGCAATACGGCAATAATTATCATATCGATTGCCATATTACCTTACCTTATTACCTGGAGCTAAGCCAGGCGCATGATCAGCTGAAAGCGGTGGAAAAGCTGGTGAACCAGGAATTCCCCAATAGTGAAGTTGAGTTCTTTATCCATGCAGATCCCTGCCTGCCGGTGTGTTGCCACTACTGCCAGCTGATGGAATGCCCCGTACGTAAAGAAAATTTCAGTGGTAAGATCACCTGGACCCGGGAGAATGTACTGCCGAACAGGAAACACGGATAAATGTGCAGATGTGCAAATATGCGAATGTGCAGATGGATTGAATTATGTTGTTAAATGTGCTGATGTGCTGGTATATGTTAAAGACCATTACATTATAAAAAGGTCCGGATCATTGATCCAGACCTTTCTCTTAGATTAATCAAATATCATTAAACAACATATACCAGCACATCAGCACATTCTTTTTCATCTGCACATCTGCATATTTACACATCTGCACATTATTATTCTTCCCCTTCTTCGTCTCCATCTCCATGCCCCATGATAGCACGGATCGGTTTTACTGCCTGGTAAATACCGCGGTCGTATTTATTGCCTAAAATAATAATGGTAGTGCTATCCTGCACCAGCCGGCAGAACACGGTATTATTACCATGCCACCAGCCGTTATGATATATAATCTTACTGCTGTCGGGGTTTATCATTAAACGCCAGCCCAGGCCGTAATTGCGCACGCCCGGTTTCTCATTGCTGTAAGGGGTAAAGGCCTGCTGCAGGGTTTCCGGTTTAAAGAAGCCGGTGTACAAAGCCTGGTCCCATTTCAGCATATCCTGTGCGGTGCTGTATATGCCTTTATCACCAAAAACGCCATCCAGGTAAGTGTCCGGTTCAGGGCGCAGGTTGTATTTATGGCTGGTGGTCTGGTGCGGCCGCTTTGTACTGGTAGGGTCAAAAACAAAGGTGTTCGTCATACCCAGCGGCTCAAAAAAGGTATGCCGCATAAAGTCCGGGTACTTTTGCCCGCTTACCCTTTCAATAATAGAAGCCAGCAGCGCAAAGTTGGTATTGCAATACTGGAAATGGGTGTTGGGCTGATGTTGTACCGGTGGTTTATGCTGCTCCATCATACGCAGCAGCTCCGCATTGGTAAGAAAAATATCCTGGTTCCGCCACAGGCTGTCGCTGAAGTATAAGTAGTTGGGCAGGCCGCTACGGTGGTTCAGCAGCATGCGAATGGTAATGCCCATATAAGGGAAGGTAGGGAAGTAGCGCTGCAGCGTATCTTCCAGGCTTAGCTGCCCGCGCTCCATTAACCACAGAATACCCATACCCGTAAAGGTTTTGGATACAGATGCCAGCTGGAAGGAGGAGCTTTCGCCGATCAGCATTTTGCTCTGGTAATCTTCGATACCATGGTACTGTTCAAAGATCGTTACACCTTTCTTGGCTACCAGCATGGCGCCGTTAAAACCTGTCCTTAATAATTTATGGGAAAAGAAGTCAGAAAGTTCTGCCTGTTGCCTTTTGGTAGTGGGAGAGTTGAGAATGGCTGCTTTTTCAGCAGCAGTTTCTTCAAGATCATATACCGCTTCTGCTGGTGTGTTGAGGGACTTTTTTTCTCGCGCCGCGTTGCTCTGGCATCCGGAAATGTATAATGCAATACCGGATATGGTCAAAATATAAACAAAAACTTTCAATCGCTTCATTGAACAATGACAACTAATAGACTATAAAATATAAAAGAAAGCCCGGAGCTTTCCCTCTTTTTAGCAATAATGGTGAATAATATTCTAAAAACGAAGCAAACTACAGCATATTTTTTGACAATATCAAATTTGCCGGAACCCCTGTTTGATTTTTGCCAGACTTCTGTTAGGTTTGCACCTTGTTTTAGCCCTAAACCACAATTATTAAGCCAATTGCGAATACACAACGTACGCATTAATAATACTATATATATGGAGCAGAAGTTGACAAGCTATCCAAAAGAAAAGATCAATATCCTCTTGCTGGAGAACATCAGTGATGCTGCTGTGGCAGAGTTTACGCACGCGGGCTATGTAAATACCCGCCGGCTGTCGGGGGCATTGGGCGAGGAGCAATTGATCAGCGAGATCAAGGATGTGCATTTACTGGGTATCCGGTCCAAAACGCAGATCACCGCTAAGGTGCTGGCCGCAGCTAAAAAGCTGCAGGCCATTGGCTGCTTTTGTATCGGCACCAACCAGGTAGATCTGAAGAATGCAAAAGAGCACGGCATTGCAGTATTTAATGCGCCCTATTCAAATACCCGTTCGGTAGCCGAGCTGGTAATAGGTTTGTCTATTATGCTGATACGCCGTATTCCTGATAAGAACAAAGCCGCACATGAAGGTGTGTGGAAAAAAGAAGCTGCCGGCAGCTATGAGCTCAGGGGTAAAACGCTGGGCATTGTAGGCTATGGCAACATTGGCAGCCAGGTAAGCGTGCTGGCCGAATCTATGGGCATGAACGTAATGTACTATGATGTGGAAACCAAGCTGCCGCTGGGAAATGCTGTACAGCAGAAAACCCTGAAGGACCTGTTTTCCCAGGCCGACATTATTTCCCTGCATGTACCCTCTACCAGGACCACCAGCAATATGATCAATGCAGAAACGCTGAAAGACGTTAAGAAAGGCGCTATTTTCATCAACTACGCCCGTGGCGAAGTGGTGGACCTGGATGCCCTGAAAGATGCCTTAGTAAGCGGGCAGCTTTCCGGCGCAGCCATTGACGTATTTCCCGTAGAACCGGAAAAGAACGGCGCAGCCTTTAGCACACCGCTGCAAAACCTGCCTAACGTGATCTTAACGCCGCATATCGGCGGCAGCACAGAAGAAGCGCAGCATAACATTGGGCTGGATGTGAGCAGCAAAATGCTGAACTACCTGGAAAAGGGCGCCAGCTTTGGCTCTCATACCGTACCTGCCATCAGCATATCAGCGGTGGAAAACACGCACCGCATCCTGCACATTCACCAGAACGTGCCGGGCGTGCTGTCTGAGATCAATACCGCTTTATCCGCAAAGAAGATCAACATCCTGGGCCAGTACCTGAAAACAAACGAGCAGATAGGTTATGTGGTGCTGGACGTAGATACACAATTATCGCAGGATGCTTTTGCCGCGCTGAAAGAAGTAAAGCATACCATCAAAACGCGGTTATTGTATTAATATAATCAGCAAACATTGCTTTAAATAAAAGAAGGAGCTCATTACGAGCTCCTTTCTTTTTTATGTCTGCATCTGAGAGTTTACTTAACCACGTTCACCAGGCCATTCAGGATCACCGGCGGCTCTTTCAGGTCTTTGGTATAGGTTACCCACCAAATGTAGGTGCCTACATTCGCCTGATGAGATGTGTTGTTCATAGAGCCATCCCAGCCTTTCCTGGGGTCTGAATCGCTGTACACCAGCTGTCCCCAGCGGTTGTAAATGCGCAGCAGGTAGCCGTACATCATACCGCGTTGCGTTACCGGTCTGAAACGGTCGTTAATACCATCGCCGTTAGGGGAGAAGGCATTGGCAAATACCGGTTTAGGATCGCAAACAGTGAAGTTCACGTTTATTTCGTCGGAGGCCTGTCCGCAGTCGTTGGCTACGGTTACGGAATAGGTGCCGGATTGTGTAACGGTAAGCGT
>NZ_DATCRF010000272.1:0-2511 GCF_036569125.1 Chitinophaga sp.
CCTATACGTATCCCACTGCCGGAAGCCAGTACAACGGCGGATTGGAGAACCCAACTACTTTGGCTAACCCTGACCTGAGGCCACTGCGCACCATTACCTATGAAGCAGGGGCGAATGTAAAAATGCTCAATAACCGCCTGGGCTTTGACCTGGCCCTGTATACCGGCAGCACCAAAGACCAGATCCTGGAACGCATTGTAGACCGTGCATCCGGTTATGCGAAAGAGATCATTAACGTGGGCAAAGTGAATAACAGTGGCATAGAGCTGGCCGTGAACGGTACGCCCCTGGCACTAAAGAATTTTAAATGGAATACCAATATCGTATTCTCCTCTAACCGTAACGTAATTAAAGAGCTGGCAGATAGCTCCGTGGTATTACGTACCGGTAATGTTGGCGGCGGCCAGATCGTTGCCAAACAAGGCGGCAGCATGGGCGCGCTGTACGGAAAAGGTTATGTGCGCGCACCGGATGGCCAGATCGTATATGATGCCAATACCGGCTTTGCGCTGCTTTCAGAAGATGTGAAATACCTGGGTAATGTTACACCCAAATGGAAGCTGGGTTTCAGCAACGATTTTCAGTACAGGCAATTTCATTTAGGCCTGTTGTTCGATGCACAGTATGGTGCAGTAGCGCATTCATTGATGCATTACAAGATGGTGGAGCAGGGCAAGCTCACAAAAACACTGCCCGGAAGATATAGTGGGATCATTGGCAATGGCGTAATAATGGAGGCAGATGGAAAATACCGTAAGAATGATGTAACGGCAACAGATGTAGATGGCTACTACCGTTCTCACTGGGGCGCGGATAATGCGGAAGGCAGCACCTTCAGCACCGATTTTGTGAAATTCAGGGAAGCCCGCCTGGACTATACCGTAAACTCACAAATGCTGAGAAGACTGGGTTTGCAAAAGCTGCTGATCGGCATCTATGGCCGTAACCTGTATACCTGGTCAAAATGGCCCATGTTCGATCCTGAATTTGGTACACTGAACGGATCGGATATCGTAACGGGTTTCGAGGTAGGGCAGTTCCCCTCTACACGCTCCTATGGCATTAACCTGGTTGTTGGACTTTAATTAGAAAAAATAATGCAACAGATCATACATAAATTATTGGTGGCTGCAGGCATGTGCAGTATACTACTGGCCTCCTGTACCAAAGATTTTAAAGAGATCAATACCGATCCGAATAACACCACACAGGCCCTGCCGGAACAGCTGCTGGCGCCGGCGCTGGTAAACACCTTAACGTACAACATGCGGCGGAACCGTGACTTCAACAATGAGCTGATGCAGGTGACCGTGAACATGAACGAGGCAGAAGGGCAGGTGTTCCGGTACGACTATCGTGATAACACATCCGATTATCTTTATAACGGCTGGTATACGGAGCTTACCAATTTCAAGGACATCTATAAAACAGCCAGCGACGAGCTGAATTACAATACATCCTACATGGGCATATCATTGATCTGCCAGTCGTGGATCTATTCCATGCTTACAGATACTTATGGCGATGTGCCCTATTCCCAGGCTAACTCCGGCAGGGACTCCGCCATCCTGGAACCTGCTTTTGACCGGCAGAAAGATATTTACCTGGATATTTTTAAGAAGCTGGACTCTGCCAACTCCCTGCTGAGCAACGGTACTGCCATTAAGGCCACCAGCGACCCGGTATATAACGGCGATGTGGGCAAATGGCGCAAGTTCGGCAACTCCCTGTATCTGCGGCTGCTGCTGCGCCTTTCCGGCAAAGCGGAAGTAGCGGAGCAGTGCATTGCAAAAATTAAGGACATCGTGGAAACGGATGCCGGTAAATACCCGATCATATCCAGCAACGCGGAATCGGCCATTTTGAAATGGACCGGCGCAGGCCCTTATGTTTCCCCTTTCTACGCAAGCGTAAGGGAGCAGGATTTCAGAACGCCTGCCATTGCCAGCTTTTTCATTGATCACCTCTCAACCTGGGGCGATCCGCGTATTGATATACCCATTTACGGCGCCAGTGGTTTTAACAGGTGGGGCATTGCTCCGTACTCCGGCTCGTACCAGGGCGTGGCCAGCGGTTATGCGCCCGGAACCAGCCCGGTAAAAAAGTGCTATTTCTATTCCTATACCTCTGCGGTTTCCTTACAAACAGATCCCCTTACCGGTATGATGCTGAATTATGCCGAAGTGCAGTTCATGCTGGCAGAAGCAGCTGCAAAAGGATGGATAGGCGGTGCTGCCGGTACTTATTACAATAACGGCGCTTTGAACAGCATCAGGTTATGGCTGCCCAACTGGCCGGATACGGTTAAAACCACTATTCACAACATTGATGAATACCTGGCCGCAGCAGATATCCAATGGGACGAAAGCGCATCGCTGAATGATAAGATGGAGAAGATCCATCTGCAGAAATATTATGCGCTGTTCCTGGCCGACCTGCAGCAATGGTTTGAGTACCGCCGCACCGGCCACCCGGCATTGCCCAAAGGAGCAGGTTTGAAAAATGGCGGGG
>NZ_DATCRF010000273.1:0-5662 GCF_036569125.1 Chitinophaga sp.
CATTGCGCCGCTGAACGGCATACCGCATATGCTGGCGCGTACCGGCCGTACCAAGGCGGATTATACACTGGGCAAAGGTCCCGGCAATGTATCAAAAGCATTAGGCATTAATACCCAGCATACCGGCACCAGCCTCACGGGCAAAGAGTTATACATAGCGGATGATGATTTTATTGTATCACCATCCGCTATAGGTATCACTGCAAGAATTGGAGTGGATTATGCCGGTGAAGATGCGCTGCTGCCTTACCGTTTTATACTAAAAGACAGCCCTTATGTTAGCGGCCGTAAGTTCAGGAGTTAAGTACGCCTTTCAGCTTTTCATTTTTATTACGCAGGTCAATCCCCCCTTCCAGCAAGGATTTCAGGTTCACCATGTAAAACAGCCAGCCGCCCTGGCAGCCAATATGAAAATCCACTTTACCCTTTTCATCTGTAGGAATATGATCCTGCACTAATTCTATCAGCGTTTCACCTTCCACATTCTTTAAGCTCACAGTAACGGTGCCGGCTATACCAAAAGTGAATTGAAAGTGATCCTTCCCGTTGGCGGCCAGCACTTTACCGGTTTCAGTAGTATCATCGCTATAGCCAAACCAGCGCCAGGTATAGGTATCGCCGGTGGTAATAGCTTCCTGTTTACCTTTGGGTATACCGCCTTCACCAACAAAATCGGCCTGCCGCAGAAACCAGCTTTCCAGCCCTGCCGGCGTGGTCCAGGCATTGTAAATATCCTGAGGATTAGCTTTGATGGGGAGCTTTAACGAGAATTTACTCCAGTCATGTGGTTGCATATGTTCGCAGTTTATAGGTTAATGAATTGATGCAGCTATAGTACTTGTCCCTGCTGAAGATCAGCGGTTATGGTTCCGTATTACGATACAGGAAATTTACACCTAAAATTTAATTTGATGCTGAAAAATACGGGCTCGATTAAAATAAGTAGCCCTTACGACACAAAAAGAATGTAAAAATGGAATGCAGCGAAGTCCTTATCCGCTGCATTCCACTATTAATTATTAATTCTTAATTACTAATCACAACCCATACTGCACCGTGGCGTAATACATACCGCCAACAGACGGCCCTCCTAAAAAGGAATAGTAATAATGGTTCAGTAAGTTGCTGGCGCCCAGCTTGATCTTTGAATTTATTTTTTCAAACGTATAGCTTACCTGCGCGTCTAAAGTATTGTACGACGGTGTTTGCCCGTTCACCAGGAACGATTGCCATAAGAAGCTGCTCTGCCATTTCCAGCTAACGCCAGCGCCTATATGTTTTATAATCTCCTCTTTGGATATCATTGCGTTAAGGGTCCATTCCGGTGTGTTAAAACCATCTTCCAGCCCGTCTTCATTAGCCGATTTGCGCAGCTTTGCATAGGAGCTATTTGCATGTAACCTATACCCGTGCACGTTATAGGTTACACCTAAGCTGGCGCCGTAGTTATATACTTTAGTTTGTGAATTGGTCCACATACGGTATTGATTCTGTTGCGATTTGTTATTCAGCGCAAACGGTATGGAATCTGCATTTTGTGTTTTAGGCACATTCATATTGGCCTGTGCAATAAAGGAACGGTAGTTATTAAAGTACAGATCAGCATCAACAAACAAACGCCCTTTGAGGAACAGGCCTTTATAACCGCCTTCAATGGACCGTACATGTTCCGGTTTAATATAGGTATAAGGGTTTTTCTTTAACAGCCCCTGGTTCTTTTCAATAGCTGCCTGTTGTGATAAACCATTGGCATTAATATCATTCAGCACGGCTGCCTGAAATGCTGTGATAGATGATTGCAGCCACGCATTTTCAAAAATGCCCTGCGACATAGCCGGTAAGCCCCCTACCCTTTTTACGCCGCCGCTGTTCACGTTTGAATACGCTTCAAAAATGCTGGGGTAGCGGTATCCGCTCTGGAACGATACCCGGAAGTTTTGCGTGCGCAGGGGCGAGAACACCGCCGTAAAACGCGGGCTCCAGGCCAGGTCAAAATAGTCGTTCTTATCTGCACGTAAAATAGCGCCCAGCTTTAACCGCTCCTTTAACAACGATTTGGTAACTGACAGGAAACCACCGGTTTTGCTGTAATGAATATTCGTATATTCTTTACCGTGAACCGGGTTAATAAAGTAATTGCCATCCGGTACAATAATGTAGGTACGGTGGTCAGCACCGGCCAGCACTTCCAGCCCGGCCTTTTCCCGCAGCTCCGGGATCCACTCATTCAAATGCACCTGCCCTTCTGCCTGTATAAAGCTTGCCTTTACTTTTAAGGCGGCCCCGGTATCCCAGTTATTCACCTGTTGTAATTTTTCCAGCACATTGTTAAACGCAGGTGTGCCGGGCATATAGCGTCCCTGATCGGCGGCCGTTCTGGCCTGCTGGTGCGCCTGCGCTGCCGTCATCCCATCCTGCGATGCTTTGTTAAAAGCCGCGGTATAATCTGCATACCATACATTATCCGGTTTATAGTTACGGTCAATGTTTTCGGCCATGGAGCGCAGGTTATAAGAGTTGCCGGTGTTCTCATTATTCAGGTAAGCCCTTAGCTGCAGGCCCCTGGATTCATATTGTATGCCATGCTGCTGTATAAAATAATCCTGCAGGCGAAAACGGTTAGCGCGCTGGTATACATTGTTCAGCAGCGCCATATGAAAAGTATAGCTCAAAGTAGCATCCGGTCTTATCTTATAATAGATGCCGGCATCTCCTTTTATATTCTGCAGGGTATAATCCACCACATCTTTTTCATCGTAACCGGTGCGGGCTACCACGTAGTTCTTTCCCAGCAGGGAAATGGTTTTGCGGTCAGATGATTCGTTGCCGTAGCTGCTTACCGGGTCTTTAGCGGGGTTATTAACACCGGTTAATCCCGTACTGGCGTTAGCGTTACCATTCAGCTCCGTATGGTCATTGGCTATCCAATCGTACCCGCGGGCGTAGGTACCGTTCAGCTTAAAGGCCCATTTAGGTGAAATAACATGCGCCCAGCGCAGGCTGGTTTCTGAGAAAGGTTTAGCGCTGCTGTTAGGATCGCCGATATGTGTAACCGCTGTTTTTTGCTGCACACTTAACCCGGCAGATGTGAATGGATCTTTGGTAGTGATATTGGCCAGCCCATTCACCGTGTTCATGCCATAGAGCGCAGAAGCCACGCCCGGCACTATTTCCACATTATCGACATCCAGGTCGGAAGGACCTAAAGCATTGGCTATGGGGCCGCCGATATGCGGGGATTGTACATCCATCCCATCCACCAGCTGCGCAAAACGCACATTGGTGGTATTGGCAAACCCACGGGCATTCAATACTTTAAATCCCATACTGGGGGTGATGAGCTGCACGCCCTGCACATTTTCCAGCGCATCAAAAAAAGAAGGCGCCGGTGAGGCTTTAAAATATGTGGCGCCCACTTTTTGCACGCTTACCGGCGATGCAAGCATGCTTTCCCGCAGGCGGGATGCTGATACGGTTACTTCCGATAAAATACGCACCGTAGTATCCTTACGGGTTGTATCTGAGTTCATATCTGAAAGCTGGCGGGCCTGCGTGCTAAGGGACAGCACGCATAAAAAAAAGAGGCTGGTAAAGGTCCCGTACATAGTAATGATTTACGCTGTATTTTTCAATATATAACGATGGTTAAAAAAAGTCCTGTAATAACATGACGTTGTTACAGGATTATTTTAAATGACTACTCTCCTGTTCAAGGAACTGGCGGAACCTTTCCCTTAGCTGGCGATGGTAGGCTATCATCTGCCGAGCTTCTTCCGAAATAGAAGAACCTCCGCCCTTTTCACCGCCCGTGCTGGTTATTACAAACGGGCGAATGCCCATGCTGTTCAGGTTATTAATAAGGTCCCAGGCTTTTTTGTAAGACATGCCCATGGCTAATGCCGCCTGCTTAATAGAACCTGTTTCGGCAATACGTTCCAGCAGCTCCACCGGGCCGGGGCCAAAAAAGCGTTTGCCCCCGAACTCCAGCCAAAGGCTGCCATTCACATTAAAAGTGCCCTCCTTTAAAAGATTGCGGATCGGTTGTTCCATGTAAACACAAAATAGGAAAAATTGTAGATGTACAAATATACAGATGTGCAGATGATGGGAATATACTGATGTGCTGGTATATGTCCCTGGGTATGTCGCAAACAACAAAAACCAGCATATTAGCACATCAGCACATTTATTTGCACATCTGCATATTTGCACATCTGCACATCATTTATTTATCCGGCAGGAAAGCGCCTTTGTCGATCCACATTTTAAACTGCCGTGCAAACTCCTGATGGGTCAGCGGTGGCAGGGTGCGGCCCTCGCCGGGGTTCCATCCGCCTAATACCAGTGAATCGGATGTTACATGCGCTATCAGCTGTGCCTTGGTCTTGTGCCCGTTCTGTTCCGGGTCCAGCAGCTGGGCTGCCAGTTCGCGGGGCGATTTACCCTGGAACACCATCTTCATATCTGCCGGCGGTAAATGCCAGTTAGGATTGCCCGGCGGCATATGCAGGCCCGGCGTATTCTTGGGCTGATGGCAGTTGGAGCATTTGAGCGCATACAGGCCTTTTCCATCATGCCCGCGCTGCACGTTCATGGTATGTACATGGCTGTCATCGCCCTGCAGGGGCGCCTCCCCTGAGGGATGGCAGTTCATACAACGCGGGTGCATTAGTACGCTGTAAGCAGCCAGGAAGGCCTTTTTTGAGCCGGCGCTGTCCTTGGCCGTTCCATCCGTATCCATATGGTGCGTAGTGCGGGCAGCATCCGAATTAAAGGATAAAGTCATTACCGACACTGCCGTTACGGTTAATAATGAATATATGAGTTGCTTTGTTGTTGCCATAATTTACTACGCTTTGAGGTTGATGTTGCAAAAAGGCAGGTCCCGCATGCGTTTGCCGGTAGCGGCAAAAACTGCGTTGGCAATGGCCGGCGCTACCGGCGGTACGCCGGGCTCCCCTGCCCCACCCATTTTTTCGGTACTGTTCACGATGTGCACTTCTATTTCCAGCGGCGTTTCATGCATGCGCGCAATGCGGTAATCATGGAAATTGCTTTGCTGCACCCTGCCTTTGTCCAGCGTAATAGCGCCGTACATAGCCGTGGAAATGCCGAAGTTGATGCCGCTTTCCATTTGCGCAACCACCCCATCCGGGTTCACGGCCAGGCCGCAATCAATGGCGCACACAAAACGGTGCACCTTAATAAGGCCCTGTTCATCAACAGAAACTTCTGCTACATCAGCCACATAGCTCATAAAAGATTCATGCACAGCCACACCTCTGAAACGGCCCGGGGGCAATGGTTTGCCCCAGCCTGCTTTTTCAGCGGCCAGGTTCAGCGCTGCCAGGTGGCGGGGATGGTTCTTCAGCAATGCACGCCGGTACTCCACCGGGTCTTTGCCTGCTGCATGCGCCAGCTCATCTATCATCCCTTCCATGGCAGTAGCCGTATGCGTATGGCCTACGGAACGGTACCACAGCACCGGCAGCTCCAGCTTGGGTGAATGCAGCCCTACATAATGATCCGGGATAGAGCTCAGGTAAGGCGAATCCTTTACCCCTTCCACAGAAGCTTCGTCAATATTATTTTTCATTCCGGCGGCAAAGGGGGTGCCGGCCATAATAGACTGTCCTGCCAGCACATGTTCCCAGGCTATGGG
>NZ_DATCRF010000274.1:0-5689 GCF_036569125.1 Chitinophaga sp.
GCAATTAGTAGTACGAAATCCATACCAAGGGCATTCATAATGAATATGAAAGGACTTGTTAAGCCTGCTGTGTATTTTAATCCACAACTATCACCCGATTGTCATTGTTACCCCACTAATTTGTTAAGTAAATGTGAATCCATAAATTTGTGAGGTTTTTAATTACAGTTAATTGGAGATGAAGGAGCTACAGGACATATTATCACTGGCCATACCACAACCGGCAATGAGCGACCAGCTGCAGCTTGCAGAGCAGGATGCCGTGAACGTACCGGATTGCCTTGATTTTACCCTGCAGCGCTTTACCTACGATAAACCCTTACCTGTTGAGGATGTAGCCATGGTGGTGTACCAGCCGGCCAAAAGAGGCCAGTCTGCCGCCGTGGAGCTGCGTTACTGCGTAGCCGGTAACCGCTACTGCCAAAACCCCTCCTGCACAGATGAGCTGTGCGCCAAGGGCCAGAAAGGCAACTGTAAGGAAAAGGTAGCCTCTGTGGATATGATCACCGTGCGTTTTCAGCCGGCCTTTATCCAATCCCTGCAAAAGGGCGCTACCACTACTACCTTATTTGAATTACAATCCCGCAAGCCTTTTGTAAAAACCATACAGCCCTGCACTAAATCCAAATCGGTGCTGGAGCAGATGGTACATCATAATTACGAAGGGGTGCTGAAGCATATTTTCCTGCAAAGCAAGGCGCTGGAGCTGCTGTTGTTCAGCTCCGACCAGTTCATGCAAAATGACCCGGACGAGCGTTATGGCTGCCGTTTCCTCACCCATATGGAGGACCGGGAAAAGATAGAAAAGGCCCGCAGCATTTTGCTGGAGCAGCTGGATGCCCCTATTACCATCCGCGACCTGGCCCGCCGGGTAGCTATGAACGAGTGTTACCTGAAAAAAGGCTTCAAAGCCATGTATGGTACCACCATTTACGATTACTTCCAGAAAGAACGGATGGAAAAGGCCAAGAGCCTCCTGTACGAAAAAGGGATGTCCGTTTCCGATGTAGCCATTCTCATGGGCTATTCCTGCATTTCCCACTTCTCTACCGCCTTTAAAAAGCATACCGGCTTAAAGCCCTGCGAGCTGCTGCTGCGCTAAATGTAAATAGATGTGCAGATATGCAAATGTGCAGATGTGCAAATAAATGCGCGGATGTATTAATGCCCTGGTTTGCCTGATTTACACCGCCCCTTTATCCTCACCGCTTCCCTTGCAAATTTGCATGATTTCGTAACTATATGTTTGCCAATCAATTAATTAACTATTTACCCCCTGCATTTGCACATTTGCATATCTGCACACCTGCACATCTTCCCATCTTCCCAACCTTTTCCCTTTTCGATCATTTCTTTTCCCGATTTCGTAAGCTCCCGCAGATAATTCGGCGTTTCTTTGTATCACGATCGGCAGATATCTATCCCGATTTTATAAGCTTCCTTATCAGATTTGACCATTGGAGGGAGGCTTACCAGGCAAAAAGTGAGTAAAGCCATACATTCTTGCACAATCTTCAAACACCAAATGACCTTAGTGCATATTGCCGGTAAGTTTCCCGCCATAATACTAGAAAGCCATCGCAGATACAGCGGTGGCTTTTGTATTAATACCAGATCTGATCACTGGCCAATATGGCAGTCTGAGATCAACCTATATTACTGATGTGATCGTTTGCTGAAGCAGAAGTATAGCAAAGCAGAATTGCGGGAAAGCTCAGAAATTTGAACGGATCTTAAGCGAGGTCATAACAAATTTGAATACCGTTAAAGGAAATATAGGCGCCCTCAGGCTTATCAACGGCGTAAAAGTGTGGTATTGCTGTAATAATTACAACAACAACTGTGAGTAATCTTCCTCAGTTTTCTACAAAAAGAAAACCCCGCCCAAAAGAGCAGGGTCTGTCCTATTTATCCCTATACCTATGAAATACTTATTTGTGTGTAGCTATTCTGTAATGGTACCAGCTTCATTAATCAAAACCGACTTTTCAGTACCATTATCCTGAATATTTACTTTGTAGTAAGCAGCTACATCTGCTCTTTCTATTTTCCAGCCGTCTTTTACGGTGGCTGTTGGATATTTTGTTTTCAATGTGCTGGCTACTGTTTCCGGTAGCTGCTCAGCCTTATACTCACTGCGGGTGGCTATCCAGTTGCCATCTGCCGAATATTCTGCGGCTGTTTTTACATCATCTTTGGAGAAGTTTGCTGTCCAGTTGCCTGAACCACCTTTACTCCATTTTGCATCTGTGATGCCTGCAAAATTTTGTTCAAAAGCACCTTTTACAGGATCGGGAGCCACAACCACTTTCGCAGTAGTATGCTTCACCTTTTTAACCGATTTGTGTTGTGCAAAAGTTATGCCGGAAGTGAACAATGCAGCGCAAAAAAATAACATCAACTTTTTCATATAAACGATATGGTTTGTCCGTTGGGTTAAGGTTTTGAACTTAAAAATTTCTTCCAGGCTCTTGAACTAAAACAGTGCCAAAAAAGCAAAACTATGGATTCCGAGTGTAAAAATAAGAAAAAAATTAAAAAAACATATACTGGTCCACTCTTTTTAACGCTTTTTCCGATTTTGGTGCCGCCCTATTTCGTAACTTTGCACAATTTTAATTAAAGATTTGTCTTATTAACGCCAAAAGGCGGAATTTGTTTTATGGCCAGTCAATATCAGGAATATAACCAGTTGAACTTACCGCAGATAGGAAAGGAAGTACTACAGCAATGGGAGGCACAGCAAGCATTTGAGCAAAGCGTAACATTAAGGGAAGGCGCTACTCCTTTTGTATTTTATGAAGGCCCGCCCAGCGCCAATGGTATGCCTGGTATTCACCACGTAATTTCCCGCACATTAAAAGACCTGGTATGCCGCTATAAAACCATGAAAGGTTACCAGGTAAAACGTAAAGGCGGCTGGGATACCCACGGCCTGCCGGTAGAGCTTGGCGTGGAAAAGAGCCTGGGCATTACAAAAGAAGACATCGGCAAAAAAATATCCATAGAAGAATATAATGATACCTGCCGCCGGGAGGTATTAAAATATAAAGACAAATGGGACGAGCTGACCCAGAAAATGGGCTACTGGGTTGACTTAAAGAACCCCTATGTAACATTTGAGAATAACTATATTGAAAGCCTGTGGTGGTGTTTGCAGCAGCTGTATAAAAAGGGATACCTGTATAAAAGCGTAAGCATACAACCTTACTCACCCGCCGCCGGCAGCGGCTTAAGCTCTGCAGAGCTGAACCAGCCCGGCTGTTATAAAGATGTAAAGGATACCACCGTAGTAGCCATGTTTAAGGCGGTGGAAGGCGACCGTTCCCGCTTCTTATTTGAAGCGGCTGGTACCGACCAGGTATTTTTCCTGGCCTGGACCACCACCCCGTGGACCCTGCCATCCAACCTGGGCCTTACAGTAGGCGCTAATATAGAATATGCGCTGGTGCGCACTTTCAACCCCTACACCCACTTACCGGTATGCGTAATACTGGCCAAAGACCTGGTAGACCGTCACTTTAAAAAAGAAGGGGAAGACGGTGATTTTGCAAATTATAAAGAAGGAGATAAAATAATTCCCTGGCAGATCCTGTCCGTTTTCCGGGGCAGCCAGCTGGAAAATATCCGCTATGAGCAGCTGTTGCCATACGTACAGCCGGAAGAGGGCGATCCCTTCCGCATCCTGATAGGCGACTTTGTAACTACAGAAGATGGTACCGGTATCGTGCATACTGCCCCTGCTTTTGGTGCAGATGATAACCGCGTAGGTAAAAAGTATGGCATCGGTATCCTTACACTTGTAGACAAGCAGGGGAAATTTTTGGACACTGTGGGTGAGTTCGCTGGACGATATGTGAAAAATTACAAAGACGATCCACAGTATAAGGATGTAGATGTTGACATCGCTGTAAAGCTTAAGAAAGAAAACCGCGCATTTAAAGTAGAAAAATACGAGCACAGCTACCCTCATTGCTGGCGTACCGATAAGCCGGTATTATATTACCCGCTGGATGCCTGGTTCATTAAAACCACGGCCCTGAAAGACCGGATGGTAGAGCTGAACACCACTATTAACTGGAAACCGGCCTTTACCGGCACCGGCCGTTTTGGTAACTGGCTGGAGAATATGGTGGACTGGAACCTGAGCCGCAGCCGCTTTTGGGGCACTCCGCTGCCGATATGGCGTACAGAAGATGGCAGTGAAGAAAAATGTATTGGCAGCATAGAAGAGTTGAACGCCGAAATAAGAAAGGCCAGTGAAGTGCTGGGCGGCGATGTAAATAAAAATTACCTGCACCAGGGCATCCTGGACCTGCATAAACCCTACGTGGATGACATCATACTGGTAAGCGCCGATGGCAAGCCCATGCGCCGTGAGCCGGACCTGGTGGATGTTTGGTTTGACAGTGGCGCCATGCCCTATGCCCAATGGCATTTCCCCTTTGAGAATAAGGATGTTTTTGAACAGAACTTCCCCGCAGATTTTATTTGCGAAGGGGTAGACCAAACCCGTGGCTGGTTCTATACCCTGCACGTACTGGGCGCCCTGCTGTTTGATAGCGTAGCGTATAAAACCGTAGTATCCAATGGCTTAGTGCTGGATAAGAACGGTGTAAAAATGAGTAAGCGCCTGGGGAATATAATAGATCCGTTTAAGACGATAGAAGAGCTGGGGGCAGACGCTACCCGCTGGTACCTGGTTACCAATGCCAGCCCCTGGGATAGCATGAAGTTTGATACTGATGGTATCAGGGAGGTACAGCGTAAGCTGTTCTCCACCCTGTACAATACCTATAACTTCTTTGCGATGTACGCCAACCTGGATAATTTCTCATTCCGGGAAGCTTACATTCCACTGCAGCAGCGGCCGGAAATAGACCGCTGGATCATTTCAGTCCTGAACACCCTGGTAAAAGAGGTTACTACCTTCCTGGATGATTATGAGCCTACCCAGGCAGGCCGTGTAATACAGGAGTTTGTAGATGAGCATTTAAGCAACTGGTACGTACGTTTGTGCCGCCGCCGTTTCTGGAAAGGGGAGTATGAGCATGATAAAATATCGGCCTACCAAACCTTATACGAATGCCTGGAAAAGATCTCACAGCTGATGGCGCCGGTATCCCCGTTCTTTGCAGATTGGTTATTTGGCAACCTGAACAAGGTGGGACAGCGTTCAACCGCCGTTTCCGTACACCATACCGATTTCCCGGTACCGGTGGCAGAAGCAATAGATAGTGAGCTGGAAGAAAGGATGCAGTTAGCACAGGATATATCATCTCTGGTACTATCCTTGCGTAAGAAGGTGAACATTAGGGTACGGCAGCCTCTTCAAAAGATATTAATACCGGTATTGAACCCTCACATGCAGGTACAGGTTGAGAAGATCGAACACCTGATAAAAAGTGAGGTGAATGTAAAAGGTATTGACTATCTTACGGAAACGGAGGGCTTCATCAAGAAAAAGATTAAGCCTAATTACAAGGCGCTGGGTAGCAAGATGGGAGCAAAAATGAAAGCCGTAGCAGCCGCTATCAGCGCTTTCACGGATGCAGATATAGCAACACTGGAGCGTGAAGGGGCTTACAACCTGCTGATAGACGGGGAACCGCTATCGTTACAGCTCTCCGATGTAGAGATCATTTCCGAAGATATTCCAGGGTGGACTGTTGCAAACAAAGGTGCATTA
>NZ_DATCRF010000275.1:0-4388 GCF_036569125.1 Chitinophaga sp.
ATCAATGGGTATCAAATTCCGACAGAACAAGTAATTTGAACCGAAGACCAAGCAAAACTCGTTGTAAATGAAGGACTTCTCATTTGTCACTAACTCGCACCCTGCTTACATTGAATCATTATATCAGGATTACCGTAAAGATCCTCAGGCCGTTGATCCCGAATGGGTTAAATTTTTTGAAGGATTTGATTTCGCGGTATCTACTCAAAATGGTAAAGCAGGAGCGGCAACAGTGGCGGCAGGAAGTAGTGCTGCACCCGTATCCGGCGATCAGCTTAATAAAGAGCTGAGCGTATACAGGCTTATACAGGCCTACCGCAAAAAAGGACATCTCATCTCCAAAACCAATCCCATCCGCGAAAGAAAGAACCGCCAGGCCAACCTGGAGATCTCTTTCTTTGGTTTAAGCGATGCGGACCTGAAAAGCGAATTCTTTGCCGGCCAGGTAATAGGCCTGGGCAAAACTTCCCTGGAAAATATTGTTAACAGGCTGAAACAGGTATATGCCGGTCCTGTGGGACTGGAATTCACCTATATAAACGATGCTAAAAAGGTAGAATGGCTGCAGCGTGAAATGGAGAACACCATGCACCAGCCTATGCCCCTGGAAAAGAAAAAGCGTGTGCTGCAAAAGCTGAACCAGGGCGTGATCTTCGAAAAATTCCTGCATACCAAATATATAGGTCAGAAGCGCTTTTCGCTGGAAGGTGGTGAAAACACCATTACCGCGCTGGATGCTATGATCAATGCTGCCTCTGAGCTGGGCGTACAGGAAGCCGTGATAGGCATGGCCCACCGTGGCCGCTTAAACGTATTAGCCAACATCCTGGGCAAAACCTATGAGCAGATCTTCTCGGAATTTGAAGGCATCGCCAGCCCGGACCTTACCATGGGTAGCGGCGACGTGAAATACCACCTGGGTTTCCGCTCTATGATAGATACGCCTGCCGGCAAACAGATCAACCTGCAGCTGCTGCCAAACCCTTCCCACCTGGAAGTGGTAGACCCCCTGGTAACCGGCTTTGCACGCAGTAAGGCAGATGTGATCTATAACAGTGATTACGATAAGATATTCCCGATACTGATCCATGGCGATGCTGCTGTAGCCGGCCAGGGTGTGGTGTATGAGCTGGTGCAGATGAGCAATCTGAAAGGCTATTACACCGGCGGCACCATGCATTTTGTGATCAATAACCAGATTGGTTTTACCACTGATTTTGATGATGCCCGCTCCTCCGACTACTGTACCAGCGTAGCTGCCATTGTGCAGGCGCCGGTTTTCCATGTGAACGGGGATGATGCGGAAGCTGTGGTAAAGGTTTCTGAGATAGCCACCCGCTACCGCCAGGAATTTAACTGCGATATTTTCATAGACCTGCTTTGCTACCGCAGGCATGGCCATAATGAAGGCGATGAGCCTAAATTTACCCAGCCCAGCCTGTATGCGCTGATCGATAAACATGCGGATCCGCGCGAAGTATATACCCAGTACCTGCTGAAGAACGGTGAAACAGATGCGCAGGAAATGGCCAAGGATATGCAAAAAGTATTCTGGGCTGAGCTGCAGGAAAGGCTGGATGAAGTAAAACAGCACCCCCTGCCTTACAGCCATCAGAAACCGGAGCAGTGGTGGGCCGCCCTGCGCAAAGCCACTCCGCAGGATTTTGAGCAATCACCGGTAACAGCTATTAAAGAAGAAGATTTTACCCGCCTGTTCAACAGCCTGATGCAATGGCCCAAAGATTTTGTGCCTTTACGTAAGGTGGACAAGCTGCTGAAAGATAAGATCAAGCTATATGAAACAGAAGGGAAGGTAGACTGGGCTACCGGCGAGCTGCTGGCCTATGCCAGCCTGCAGATAGAAGGGAAGGATGTGCGTATGAGCGGGGAAGATGTACAACGTGGTACCTTCTCACACCGCCACGCTATTTTGTTTGACGAAAACACCAATGCTACTTATAACCGCCTGGCGCACCTGCAGGAAAAACAGGGCCAGTTCCGTATTTACAACTCTTTGCTGAGCGAGTTTGCCGTAATGGGCTTTGAATATGGCTATGCGATGGCTAACCCCAATACCCTGGTATTGTGGGAAGCGCAGTATGGCGACTTTGTGAATGGTGCGCAAACCGTAATAGACCAATACCTGACCAGCGCCGAACAAAAGTGGACCACCATGAACGGCCTGGTGCTGTTATTGCCACATGGCTATGAAGGCGGTGGCCCTGACCACTCAAACGCCCGCCCCGAGCGCTTTTTACAGGCCTGTGCTGAATATAATATTGTAGTTACCAATATTACTACTGCAGCTAACTTCTTCCATGCATTGCGCCGCCAGCTTACCTGGCCGTTCCGCAAACCACTGGTGAACTTCTCGCCCAAAGCAAACCTGCGTCACCAGGGTGCTTACTCTACCAAGGAAGATTTTACTACGGGTGGTTTTAAAGAAGTGCTGGATGATCCGTTCATTACAGATGCTTCCCAGGTGAAGAAAGTACTGTTCTGCAGCGGCAAAATTTATTTTGACCTGAGCGAGAAACAAGTGAAAGAAGGCCGTAAGGATATCGCCATTGTTCGTTTAGAACAGCTGTATCCTTTGCCGGTAGCGCAGCTGGAAGCTATTAACCAGAAGTATAAAGGAGCCACCTGGTTCTGGGTACAGGAAGAGCCGCTGAACATGGGCGCTGCTTCTTACCTGCAAATGAACCTGAAGCAGCTCAACTACGGCGTTATCAGCCGTAACCCAAGCGCTGCCACTGCTACCGGTTATGCAAAAGTGCATACCCGCGAGCAGCAGGAGATCATTGAAACAGCGTTTAATATTTAAGATTTACGATTTTAGATTTACGATTTGAGGTTGGAGCGTTTCCAATTAAATCTAAAATCTAAAATCTGAAATCTAAAATCGAAATTATTGCAAACAGAAAACTGAAATAATGGTTGTCGAAATCAAAGTTCCTACGGTAGGAGAATCTATAAGCGAGGTAACAATTGCGAAGTGGTTGAAGAAAGACGGGGATTATGTGCAGCAGGATGAAGTATTGTGCGAAATGGAATCGGAAAAGGCCACCTTTGAGCTGAATGCAGAAAAAGCAGGGGTGCTGAAAATAGCCGCCCCGGAAGGTGCCACCTTAAACATTGGCGCTGTAGCCTGTACTATTGATACAGATGCTGCTGCACCTGCAGGCGCTGTAGCCCCGGTATCTGCCAACGCGCCGGAAGCAGCTGCTGCCGCCAAAGCAGCAGAACCTGCACCACAAGCGCCCGCTGGACCTCCGCCGGCCAATAAGGGAACTATTGATATGAAAGTGCCCACCGTTGGAGAATCCATCAGTGAAGTAACGCTGGTAAAATGGCTGAAACAGGATGGCGATTACGTAGAGCGTGATGAAATGCTGTGCGAAATGGAATCCGAAAAAGCCACCTTTGAGCTGAACGCAGAAGAAGCCGGTATATTAAAAAGAGTAGCTAAAGAAGGCGATGTGCTGAAGATCGGTGATGTGGCCTGCCAGATAGATACCAACGCCGCCCGCCCGGCAGGTAAAGCAGCACCTGCTGCCACACCAGCCAAGGCAGAAGCTGCCAAAGCAACCCCGCAGGCACAACAGGCGCCGGTAACCGCTATCCCGGATAATATTAAAACTACCCCGGTGGCTGCCGCTGTAATAGCAGATAAACATGTGGATCCCTCCTCCATTAAAGGGAGCGGCGCCCATGGCAAAATATTGAAGGATGATGTGTATGCCGCCCTGCAAAACCCGGGTGTGGCTTTAGGTAAAGAGCTATTTGCCCGCAACGACCGCAGGGAGAAAATGAGCAACCTGCGTAAAACGGTATCCCGCCGCCTGGTGGAAGCCAAGAACACTACGGCCATGCTCACCACTTTTAACGAAGTGGATATGACCAACATCATGGACATACGCGCCAAGTATAAAGAAGTGTTCAAAAAACAGCATGAGGTGAACCTGGGCTTTATGAGCTTCTTCACCAAAGCCTGTTGTTTTGCTTTACAGGAGTTCCCTTCTGTAAATGCTTACATTGACGGGGAAGAGCTGGTGTACCATGACTACTGCGATGTGTCTATTGCCGTATCGGCCCCCAAAGGCTTGGTGGTACCGGTGATCCGCAATGCAGAAAGCCTGGGCATGGCAGAGATTGAAAAGAAAGTAGTAGAGCTGGCCACCAAGGCGCGTGATAACAAGCTCACCATGGATGAAATGACCGGTGGTACCTTCACCATTACCAATGGCGGGGTGTTTGGCTCTTTAATGAGTACGCCTATCATTAACATACCCCAGTCTGCTATTTTAGGTATGCACAAAATACAGGAGCGCCCCATGGCAGTAAATGGCCAGGTGGTGATACGCCCGATGATGTACCTGGCGCTGAGC
>NZ_DATCRF010000276.1:0-9959 GCF_036569125.1 Chitinophaga sp.
GTCCTAAAAGTTTGGCGCTTTTATCAAAAGCCTCTCCTGCCGCATCATCCAGCGTTTCGCCGATCACCTGCATTGAAAGCGGGCTATCGCAGCGCACGATCTGGGTATGGCCGCCGGATACTGTTAAACAAAGAAAAGGAAAGCTGGGTTGGGGATCGGCTATGAAATTAGCCAGCACATGCGCCTGCATATGATGCACGGCTATCAGTGGTATATCTAATGCCAGGGCCAGGGCTTTGGCAAAACAGCTGCCTACCAGCAGGGAGCCTATCAGCCCGGGTGACTGGGTAAAGGCAATGGCGCTCAGCTCACTGCGGTCCACACCGGCCTTCTTCAGGGCCATATCTACCACAGGCACAATATTCTCCTGGTGCGCGCGCGATGCCAGCTCAGGCACCACGCCCCCATATTGTTCATGTACGGTTTGATTGGCAATGATATTGCTTAACACCTTACCGTCGGTAAGTACGGCTGCACTGGTCTCGTCGCAGGAAGATTCTATAGCTAAAATATGTACGGGCATGGGTGCAAAACTACAGCATTTGCAGCTTTTATTGCGCCTTAATACAGTCTATGCGTACCAGCTTGCCAGCCATGCAGGCCGACATTTGCCCGCGCAGCTCCGTATAATTTACCCGTACACGCTGGCCGGGTTGCAGGTGAAAGCTGGTGTCTATAATGGCTAATGGCTGCAAACGGGTATGCGCACTGTCGTTCAGTACGATCATTAACCCGCAGCCATCCAGCCCCCTCATGTCCATTACAATGCCTTCATAACGGCAGTCGCGGGTATTGATCTGGTTAGTGGTAGAGCAGGAATAAGCAAAGGCTGCCAGGCAAAAGGCAGCAATGTATATACGAAGTTTCATACACAGACAATGTTTGGTCATGAAAGCGCGAAGTTAATATTCCGCCCTCACTTTTCATGTTAATTGCTCCGGATGGCAACCACCGGATCCAGCTTGGAGGCAGAAAAAGCAGGTATAAACCCGGCCACAATACCCACAATAGCCGATATGCTCAGCCCAAGCACAATGTTCTTGAGGGACAAGGTAATGGTAAAACTCTGGCTGCCCGATGCCAGTAACGTACCCGTATACACGATCAGCAATCCAAAGCCCCCGCCTATCAGGCACAATACAATTGCTTCCAGCAGAAATTCCATCATAATTACGCTGCGGCGCGCACCAATGGCCTTTTTCAGCCCAATGATGTTGGTACGTTCCTTCACGGTTACAAACATAATATTGGCTATACCAAACCCGCCCACTATCAGCGCAAATATGGCGATGATACCCCCGGCAACGTTCATGATGGAAAACAGCCCGTTCAGGTTATCGCTTAGCGTAGTGATCTCGTTCAGGGAAAAATCGTCTTCCTCACGCGGCCGTAAACGGTGCATGGCGCGCTCCACGCCCCGCAGCTCGTCTTTCAGCTGTACCAGGGGCACATTGGGAGCCGCTTTCACCATAATATAGGGATCGCCAAAACGGCGTTCATCCATAATAGTACGTCCGTAACCGTAAGGCACTATTACCGCGTTATCATAGTTAATGCCGCCCAGCAGGCTTTCCCCCTTTTTCTTCAGCAGGCCTATCACCTTACAGGGGCGGCCGGCCACCTGCACCGTCTTATTTAAAGCAGCGTCCGAGCTGCTGAACAGCCCTTCCCAGATGTTGGCGCCCAGTATCACTACATTGGAGCTGTTCTCATTACCTGTAAAATAGCGCCCGTTAATGATCGCCGGGTTCTGGATCTTATCAAAATCCTGTGATACCGCCATCACCTCTACCCCATCCATATAATCATCCCGGTATTCTATTTTTTTGCTGTAAGCCGAAAAAGCAAATGCAGCCGAGGAAGCGCTCTGCACTTTATCCTGTATCACCTTCAGCTCCTTGTGCTCAGGCTCCGGACGGTTCATGTATTTCCACCAGGGATATTCGCCCCCGCCGCCCCAGGGCCATTTCTGTATGTAGATCACATCACTGCCTAATGCCTGTACATCACTGCGGATGTTGTTTTCCATACTATCTGTAACGGTAAAAACGGCAATAATGCAAAAGATGCCAATGGTAATGCCCAGTAAGGAGAGAAAAGTGCGTAGCTTATTCACTTTCAGCTCCAGCAGCGCCATTTTAAGGCTGTTCCATAGTATTTTAAGGGTAGCTAACATATTCCCAAATATAAACTATTAAGTTAATAGTTGAGTTGCCGCTGGTCCATAGTCCATAGCATACACCACATAATAAGTTGATCCGGGCCATGGACTATCGACCATGGACCATGGACCCAAAAATTTTACCTATTTTTGCACCCATTTTACAAAAATTACGAATGAAGTACTCCAGCGAGATCAACAAACGGAAAACATTTGCCATCATAGCCCACCCGGATGCCGGTAAAACCACCTTAACGGAGAAATTCCTGTTATTCGGCGGCGCCATTCAAACAGCCGGCGCGGTAAAATCCAATAAGATCAAGAAGCACACCACCTCTGACTTTATGGAAATTGAGCGGCAGCGTGGTATCTCCGTTGCTACCTCCGTTATGACCTTTGAATACCGCGATGTGCTGGTAAACCTGCTGGATACCCCCGGCCACAAAGACTTTGCTGAAGATACCTACCGCACCCTTACCGCGGTAGACAGCGTAGTGCTGGTAATTGACTGTGTAAAGGGCGTGGAAGAGCAAACCGAAAAGCTCATGGAAGTATGCCGCATGCGCGATACCCCCGTGATCATTTTCGTGAACAAAATGGACCGCGACGGTAAAAACCCCTTTGACCTGCTGGATGAGCTGGAAGAAAAGCTTAACATCAAAGTACGCCCCCTGAGCTGGCCCATTAACGGCGGAACGGATTTCAAAGGCGTGTATAACCTCTATAACAAAAGCTTTGTATCCTTTTTGCCCAATAAAAAAGCTACGGACGATGATATAGTGCCGCTGGCCGACCTCAGCTCCAGCTATGTGGATGAGCACTTTTCCGCAAAAGACGCCGCCCAGCTGCGCAACGATGTAGAGCTGATTGAGGGCGTATATGATCCCTTTGATAATAAGCCCTACCTGGAAGGCAAACAGGCCCCGGTGTTCTTTGGAAGTGCGGTGAACAACTTTGGGGTAAAAGACCTGCTGGATACTTTTGTGGAGATAGCACCCGTGCCCCGCGACCGGGAAGCCAGCACCCGCCCTATTGCCGTAGGGGAAGATAAGTTCAGCGGCTTTGTATTTAAGATCCACGCCAACCTGGATCCCCGCCACCGCGACCGTATTGCATTCCTGCGGGTATGCTCCGGCCGTTTTGAGCGCAACAAATTTTACCACCACGTGCGCCTGGATAAAGATGTGCGCTTCAGCAACCCTTACACCTTCCTGGCCCGTGAAAAGAACGTGGTAGATGATGCCTACCCCGGCGATGTGGTAGGTCTTTTTGACACCGGCAACTTTAAGATCGGCGATACCCTTACAGAAGGTGAATCTTTTTACTTCACCGGTATTCCCAGCTTTTCACCGGAGCTGTTCAAAGAGCTGGTGAATAAGGATCCCATGAAAACAAAACAGCTGGAAAAAGGCATCCGCCAGCTAACAGACGAAGGCGTGGCCCAGCTGTTCACCCAGCATGGCGGCAACCGCAAGATCATAGGCTGTGTGGGCGACCTGCAGTTTGAAGTGATCCAGTACCGCCTGTTGCAGGAATACGGCGCAGCCTGCCAGTTCAATACCCTGCCCTTTTACAAAGCCTGCTGGATCACCGGCAACAAACAGAAGATCGAAGAATTTACCCGTTTCAAACAGGCTAATATTGTAGAGGATAAGGATGGCCACCTGGTATACCTGGCCCAGTCTGAATGGTACCTGAATACAGAACGTACCAACAATCCCGAAATAGAGTTTCACTTTACTTCAGAAATACACAAGTAAATGTGCGGATGTGCAGATATGCAAATGTGCAGATGACTTAAGCGAAGTACCTTCATTTGCACATCTGCATCTTTCCGCTTCGCGTAAATCGTTTTCCCGAATGCATAAATACCTTTATGCAGGTCAGTCTTATTTTTGCGTCATTCAATTAACACGTGGTAAAGCAATTTGCTTTCTTGAAATAGCAACGTAGTTTATTTGAGTTGGTCGTACAAAAAAAGCCGCACCTGTTCCCGGGAGCGGCTTTCTTCAATTACGAATTATACAATTACGAATTACGAATGGCTTGTGTTTTGTTATAACAATTCATTTAGATCCGTAATTTGTAATTGATACTAATAATTCAACACAACGGCTTCATCCGCTGCATTCAATTCGTAATTAAATAATTCGTAATTAAACCACGCTACTTCTCCTCCTTGTTATACTGAAACAAAAACTCGCCCATCACATTCCCCTGCTTTCCTTCCACCTTCACATCCAGGTGGGTTTCGCTTTTCCAGCGATAGGTGATCTTTTTAGGGAAATCATTAGCAGGATTCTCAGCAATAAAGCCAATGGGTTTTAATACGGTGAGCTTAACGCGTGCCGGTGTATTATTGGCTTGCCCGGTCATAACAGGGATATAATAAATGCCGTCTGCAGCGCGCACCAGCTGCATACTTTCCTGCAGGCTGCTATCCCGGCCAACAATACGCCAGGTATGGCCCTGCCAGGTGGAGTCGTTTACCTTATGCCACTGCTCTGTGATCACACTTTCACGGGTACGCATGTTCCAGGTGCCTTCCAGCAGGTTTAAATAATGAAAATTTTCGGTACGGGCCTGCCCCGCAGCCGTAGCGCCCCATAGGGTTAACAGCAGGAACAGGCTACTGCTGCACCACCGCTTCTTCTCCATATATCTGGTGTTTGTATTTCAGGGAGGGTGATGTTATGAAAGGTCCCAGGTCCAGTGCTGCCCACTTTTCATCCACCTTGCGGATGGTAGCATCATCTGCCACAATAATATTGGGCCAGTCACGCTCAAAGTTATCCAGGATGCGGGTTTTCAGCGTACCGTCAAAGCCAATGCCGGCCCTTCTTTTACCATTGGGCAATGGCAGGTTCACTACAAAGCTGTCGCGTTTAGGGTCCAGGTTATTGCAAAACCGCCACAGGGCAGATGGCAGGTCGCTTACATCCACGGTATGCTCTACATACAGCACCATTTTAATGCCTGCCATTTCCGGCAGTTCATATAAACGGTCGTTCAGCTCCTTAATATGAAAAGGCCGGTTCTTTTCTACGGCTACCAGCAAACAGGAAATATCCATTTTCAGCAGCGCTGCATTCAAGCCCTTTATTTCCGCAAACCGCTCCAGCAGCGGTGCTGCATTAAATTCGTGATCGATAATTGACCATTCGTAATTCCCGTCCGTCTCTTCCTCGTGCTTCCTTGTTCCGTCAATGCACATTTTACCGCCAAACCCCATTTTTGAGCAGGAATGGTCCAGCACATCCATAGGGCCCTGGCTTAAATAAATATCCGTAGCAGGGTTCAGGTGCCGGAACACATACTGCGCCAGCTGTTTGTAATCCTGTATGCCGGTGCCTTCATCCGTTACTACCAGTATTTTATTGAACATCATTTGCCCGGCGCCCCACATAGCGTTCATCACTTTCTGCGCCTGGCCGGCATAATCCTTTTTGATCTGCGCAATAACCAGGTTATGGAACACGCCTTCCACCGGCATATCCATATCCACTATTTCCGGCACCAGCGTCATTTTTATAGGCGCCAGGAAAATACGTTCGGTGGCCTTGCCTATCCAGGCATCTTCCTGTGGTGGTATGCCCACTATCGTTGAAGGGTATACGGCATCTTTGCGGTGGGTAATACAGGTTACATGAAAACGCGGGTACCAGTCGGCCAGGGAATAATAACCGGTATGGTCGCCAAAAGGCCCTTCCCATATCAGCTCTTCCCCGGGATCTACATATCCTTCTATTACAAAGTCCGCATCTGCAGGCACTTCCAGCTCGGGCTGGGTTATACATTTCACCAGCTCCACTTTCCGCTTGCGCAGAAAGCCGGCCAGCATATATTCATCCACATTTTCAGGTAAGGGGGCTGTAGCAGAATAGGTATATACCGGGTCGCCGCCCAGTATAACTGCTACGGGCATACGTTTGTTCAGCTTTTTGTACTCCATAAAGTGTTTGGCGCTCACTTTATGTTTATGCCAGTGCATACCGGTCATGGTTTTATCAAACACCTGCATACGGTACATGCCCACATTACGGCTGCCATTGTTCGGATCTTTGGTGTGTATTACCGGCAGGGTTATAAAAGGGCCGCCATCCTTGGGCCAGCATTGCATTACCGGTAGCTTGGTAAGGTCAGGGTCGGCCATCACAACTTCCTGGCAGCTGCCTTTGCCGCTTACCACCTTTGGCATCCAGGAAGCAAACTGGCTAAGCTTGGGCAGCATGGATAATTTATCCAGGATGCTTTCTTTCGGTTTCGACAGCATTTTAAACAACCCTTCGATCTCCGAAGCCACATCATCCAGCTCCTGCACGCCCAGCGCCAGGCACATACGTTTATAGCTGCCCATGGAGTTTATCAGCACCGGGAAATCATATCCCGTGTTCTCAAACAGCAGGGCCTTGCCCCCGCCCGGCGATTTGCTCACCCGGTCGGTGATTTCAGCAATTTCCAGCTTGGGATCTACATAAGTTTTGATGCGTATCAGCTCTCCCGCCTTTTCCAGCGTATCAATGAAGTGTTTAAGATGCTTGTATGACATAGCGAAATGAAAAGACAAAGTAAGCTCAAAAATATGTCAATAAAAAATGTCCCGCCACGGAACTAATCCATGACGGGACTTTACCTATTTCAATCTTCATCTAAACATTTCAGCCAGCACAAGGCATTTTCACAATATATATTAACGGACAAATGTAACACCCGCATTAATCACCACGTGAGCACGTGGTCTTGCCGGGTAATAAACTACAGGAGGAGGTGGTGGCGGAGCAACATATACCGGGGGGCCATATACTACCGGCTGTTCATACACTACAACCCTGCGGTCCCGGCACCCATTGTAATACCCGCCATAATAACGGCGGTCATCGCAACGGTCTCTTTTCCAGTGTTTGTAGTGCCCCGGAGGTCCGTAATGGCCCCTTCTTTGCGCCTGAGCAGATAATACGATGCCCCCTAACAGCAGCATCATGAATAGTACGCGTTTCATGCTGTTTCAATTTTAGTTCTTAATAATTGTTGTGAGCGGATGGTAGATGCTACCCGAGAATGGTCAAAGGTGGATTGTGTTTTTCGGTTTGCCGGTTGATAGATTTAAGTTAGCAATGATACGGTGTATACTTAATAACAGGTAGTTGAAGCGTCCCTCCTGGCGGGCCTTTCCGGCTCTTACTCTCTTCGCGGTTTCTGATCCTTGTGGCGGTTGCCGGCGGGTCGTTCGCTTCTTATATACCTGTTCTGATGTATATAATTCAAAGAGTATGCCAAATAAAAAATCCCGTCAACAAGATAGTTGACGGGATACCTTTTTTTTATTGTGGACTTTGTTGGGGGCGAATGATTGTACGCATAACCAACAAGTACTATGCCAAAATGGGTGCTGTACTTAGTATTTGGGACAGCTGGAAAACTTTTGCTTGCCGAACATACCGCCACCGCCTATACGATAAGTGAGGGTTAAGCCGGAAAAGATGTACCAGTCCTTATTTTTATCAGATCCTCTGATAGTGCCGTCTGCAGGGTAAGTACCGGGCGTAATGCCTTTGGTGTTCACCTCATCGCCGCGGTAGGCAAAATCAACAGCCTCCTGCCCTCTCCAGTATCTTAACCGGGTGGCTTCATCAACATAGGTTTTGCTTACATCATCCAGGTAATCCGTAAAGGTTTTACGGAAACCAATTTCCAGGCCCAGGGTCCAGGTATCATTCAGCATCACCTTTATACCTGCGCCAAAAGGAATGGCAAACTGGTGCAGCGCATACTGCCTTCTGTCAGGGTATTCCGCAAGGTTCTGTCCTTCGGTGCTCAGGCGGCGCAAAGGAACCGTATTGCCCAGTGAATCTTTTGTAGTTGGATAGAACTGGAAAAGGGCAATCCCCCCAAATACATAAGGAGTAAAGCCTTTCTCGTAAATATCCAGGAAATTAAATTCTGCAATGAAATGCCCATCCCAAATCACAGAACGGAAGCTCAGGTTGCGCCGGATCAGGTCCTTACTTTCATTGGTGCTGTCGGCGCCTGCAATATGGCCCCAGTTAAGGCCAGCCCGTAAGGTCAGATAACGGTTGATGTCTCTTTTTACCATCAGGCCCAGCGCAGGACGCGTATACTTCATATCTACCCGCTGCTGTGCAAGATCGCCGCTGTAATTACTGATCCCCGCAAAGCCACCAATATGCCAGTCTTGTGCAAACGCGCTGAGTGGGGCCAGAAAACTAAGCAATAGTACCCATTTGATCTGTTTCAACTTGATAAGGTTTTTTTAAGAGGCTAATAGAATTATTATTAATAACGTTAAAAAATTGCAAAAAAGTATAAAGTTATAAGTTTCAGTTCCCCATTAATAATTTTTTCTCCATTCCTGCCAAAAACATTAATTTTATTTTAATTGGCAAAAATACATTATTTATTGTTTTTTACATACACCTATAAACGACTGTTTACCAACAACTTAATCTAACCTCACTAAAACCTTAATCTGCTAATGAAGCCCAAAGCGCCCACAAAAGATCAATTGGAGCAATATGCACTGCGCGGTCTGGGGTATGCCGATGATCACGTAATGGAATCCTTTAACATGAAGGAAGTATCAGACTGGCTGGGGATCTCCTACTCTTATTTTTATCACATCTTTGCAGAGATCATGGGCGAACCTTACTGGCAGTACGTAAAACGCCATCGCCTGGAACTGGCCGCCGGCCTGCTGCGCCACAGCGGGTATAACATCGGGGAGATCAGCGACCTCTCAGGCTACGCTACCATGGCCGCTTTCACCAAAGCCTTTACCAACCATTTCGGCGGCAGCCCGCGTTACTTTCGCCGGATAGAAGAGCTGCCCAACGAAAAAAGAACCCTGGAAATGACGGCCATGATCACGGCTGTACATGCCCAGCAAGGCAGCACCATCAGCAACTTTTTCAGCTTTGAAAGGGCCGAGCATGTAATACTGCCCGATTCCATCATGTACTACACCCTCATTTCCTACGGACAGGATCCTATAGCCCAGCTGGTAATGAGAATGAGCCGCTACGAGCAGCGCTTCCGCAAAATGCTGGACCTGCTGGATCTGCCCCAGGGTAAAATCATTACCGGTACCCTGGATGCCGTGCCGGTTACCGATTATGAACGGCTAAGCATGTTCGCCGGTGTATGCATTCCCGTTAAGGATACACAGGCCAATATCCAGTTAAGCGAGCAGGTAAAGAATTTAATAAGGAAACGCATTTCAGGCGGCCATTACCTGCGCCTGCAGGTGCCGCTGGACTTTGTAAGCGCCGGGGTGCCCATGTACGATTTTATTAACCGCTGCTGCCGCGAAGGCATTTATAAAATGAGCGGCAATCATTTCTTTATGTCACTCACAGGTCCCAATTTGTGCGAGATCTATATACCCTACATGAAGAATATCTGACAATGTGCAGATGTGCAGATATGCAGATGTGCAAATGACGGATTACGCTTTAATTCATCTGATAATGTGCAGATATGCAGATATGCAGATGTGCAAATAACGAATTACGCTTCAATCCATCTGATAATGTGCAGATGTGCAAATATGCAGATGGGCAAATGACGGATTACGCTTCAATCCATCTGCACATCCGCATATCTGCACATCTGCACATCTATTTAAACACTGCCTTAAAGCAGTTCGTCGTTGTATTCTCCCCGTCTTTTGCATTGGTTTTACGGCCGTAGTATTCATCCAGGAAAGCCCCTGCCGGCGACCATACCGTTTGCATCATGCCCTGGTACATAGGTTTCAGCTCCTTGGTAGCATCCCTGCGGA
>NZ_DATCRF010000277.1:0-2582 GCF_036569125.1 Chitinophaga sp.
TATCCTTCCAAATACCGGTTTGCATACGGATCCGTATTGGCCATGAAGGCAGATGCGCTTTTATGGAGCGCCAAGGTGCTGGGTGGCGGCAATGCCGACCTGCAGGAAGCGGTTACTGTTATCAGCGATATTGAAACCACAGGCTTAAGCCTGAATGATAATTTTGGAAATGTTACCGGCATCCGCGCTTCGGCTAATAAGGAAGTGCTGATAGCAGCTTATTTTCAGCGGGATGAAACAGCTGCCGGCAACTATTCCAAGAACGCGCTGCCTTTCCTCTCCATCATACAGGGCGCATTGAATCTTGATTCCATACCTTATGCTGTTTCATCAGGAAACGGACAGGGTGCTTACCAGATAAGTCCCTTATCAAAATCATTGTTCTCAAATACGGCAGATAAGCGCATTCCCTTCACCTGGATCCTGGAAAGGCAGCCCTCTGGTCCTAAAGTATCCTGGATCACCAAATATCCTGGTACAAAGTATTCAGACGACCGCGTGCCGGATAACGATATTATCGTTTACCGGCTGGCAGATGTGTACCTGATGAAAGCAGAAGCATATGCTGCATTAAATGATGTGGCCAACAGCGTAAAATACCTGGATTATGTAAGGGCAAGGGCTGGCACCGGCGCATATGCCGGGTCAGTAACAAAGGCAGCGATAGAAAAGGAGATCCTTGATGAGCGTGGCCGGGAACTTTTTTTCGAGAACAAAAGATGGTTTGATCTGTTAAGATTTCATAAGGGAGGTACCGTTAACGTATATACGTATGTGCCTAACCTGGCCGGTAAAAGCACCCCGCTGTTCTGGCCTGTTAACAGCACTGTGCTGGCAAATAACCCGAATATTAAACAAACGGATGGATACTAAAAGCTGAGATAAATGATGGTATACAAAAAAAGATCTTTATTCCTGTTGCTGGCCGCAGCTATTATAATGCAGGCCTGCAGCACTACCAAAGGAACAGCAGGCAAGGCGGTAAATGAAAGCCACCTGGTATTTGAGCCGGGCGGCCTGTACACCTCCATGCGCATACCTGCGCTGGTACTCACCAAACAAAATACCCTGCTGGCTTTTTGTGAAGCCAGGATAGGCAGCGCCAGTGACTGGGCAGGCATGCACCTGGCCATGCGCAGGAGCACTGATGAGGGTAAGACCTGGAGCGAAATAATGCCTATTGACAGCAACAGCCAGGGGCCAGCAGGCAACCCGGTGCCGATCGTAGATGCAAATGGCACTATCCATTTGCTGTACCAGCGGGATTATGATAAGGCTTTTTATACTTGGTCGGTCGATGATGGCCGTACCTGGGCGCCGGCCGTTAATATCACTGCGGTGTATGATCAGTTTAAAACGGATTACAGCTGGAAGGTATTAGCGCCCGGCCCCGGCCATGGGATTCAGCTAAAGAACGGCAGGCTGCTGGCTGCCACCTGGCTGGCAAATTCCCGTAAGCTTACCCCGCATAGAAGCCATTCGCCATCTTGTTTGGCCACTATCTATAGTGATGATCTGGGTAAAACCTGGCAGCGGGGAGCCATTGTAGCAGATAGTTCTGCCGCTGTTGCCAATCCCAATGAAAGTACGCCCGTGCAGCTGGCAGACGGCCGTGTGCTGTTAAGCATACGCTCCGGCTCAGCAATTAAAAGAAGGGCCTTCAGCATCAGCAATGATGGTATTTCCGGCTGGAGCCCCATACGATTTGAAGAAGAGCTGTTCGATCCTGCGTGTATGGCCAGTATTGTAAGTCTGCCTGAATGGAAGCATGCCCTGTTATTTACCAACCCGGATAGCCGGAATATAGAAAAGAATCCGCGCCGTAACCTGACGGTAAAGCTTTCCTATGATAACGGTGAAACCTGGCCCCTGCAGCGGGTACTGGACAGCGGCCCTTCGGGCTACAGTGATATGGCAGTGGGAAAGAACAATACGGTTTACTGCCTGTATGAAACCAACACAAAAGATTTTAAAGGATTCAATTATAGCCTGGTGCTGAAAAAATTTAATACGGCATGGTTACTAAACAATAAAAAATAACAATACAAGTGATGAGAATTCAAGGATTGATAGCAGCTACATTCAGCACATTTAATGAAGATGGTTCATTGGATCTGTCCCTGATACCCGGCCTGGTGGAAAGGCTGATCAGTGAAGGGGTACAGGGCGTTTTTATTTGCGGCACCAACGGGGAAGGACCTAACCTTACCACGGAGGAACGCATGACCATTGCGGAAGCATATGTAAAAGCAGTGAACAAGCGCTGCCTGGTGCTGGTGCATGTAGGGCATCCATCCATAGCGGAAGCCAGGAAGCTGGCCATGCATGCAAAAAAGATCGGTGCAGATGCAATATCCGCAGTAGCGGCATTTTACTTTAAACCGGTGTCTGTAAGTAACCTGGTGGATTGTATGGCTGAAATTGCAGCAGCTGCGCCGGATATGCCTTTTTATTACTACCATATCCCGGTGATCACTGGTATGGGAATAGATATGCTGGAATTTTTGCGGCTGGCAGAAGGGAAGATCCCCAACCTGGCCGGTATCAAGTATACCGCCGCCACCCTGCATGAATACCAGGCC
>NZ_DATCRF010000278.1:0-9571 GCF_036569125.1 Chitinophaga sp.
GCGCAGGCCTGCTGGAAGATAAGCTGTTCCACCAGAAAACGCCGGAATCCTTTGAGCGTGTATTCTCCACCAAAGTAACACCGCTGCGTGTGCTGGCTGAGCACCTGAATGCAGACACGCAGTTCGTGGTCCTGTTCTCCAGCGTAGCCTCTGTATACGGTAACCGCGGGCAAACAGATTATGCGGCCGCCAACAGTGTAATGGACCGTTATGCACGGGTGCTGAAACAGCAGCTGAAAGCTAAGGTGATGGCCATTAACTGGGGCCCCTGGAAAGGCACCGGCATGGTATCCCCTTCGCTGGAAAAGGAATACGAGCGCCGTGGCATAGCCTTAATACCGCTGGGCGATGGTATGGAAACCTTTATTGATGAACTGAAGTATGGCAATGAAAGCCAGGTAGTGATCATGGCCGGTAATGTTACTTTCTGATAAAGAAAGAGGGAAATAAATCATAAAAATGGACCACAACATAGACGTAGCCATCATAGGTATGTCCTGCATTTTCCCGGGCGCCCCTGATGTAGCTGCTTTCTGGAAAAATATCATCAACAGGGTGGATGCGATACAGACCGTACCGGAAAACCGGATGGAGAGCATGTTCTTTGACGGGGAGGTAGCAGTAGACCGGTTCTACTGCCGGCGCGGCGGGTTTATAGATGATTTTGCAGAATTTGATCCTATACAATTTGGCATCCTGCCGCTGGTCGTGGAAAGCACGGAGCCGGAGCAGCTGCTGGCCTTACACCTGGCCCATAAAGCGCTGAATGATGCCGGAGTGTTTGAAAAGAACTTATCGCTGGAAAAAACAGGCATCATCATTGGCAAAGGGAACTACCCCGGCCCCGGCGCAGTAAGAGGTATTGAAATTATTAGAACCGGTGAACAAATAGTACGGGTATTGCAGCACCTGCTGCCCAATTTAAGATCGGAAGAATTAGACCTGGTGAAAAAAGAGTTCCAGGTAAAGAAAGGCCGCTTTGGTCCCGATACGGCCATGGGCCTCATCCCCAACCTGGTAGCTTCTCTGGTGGCCAACCGCCTGAACCTGGGCGGCACGGCCTATACCATTGATGCCGCCTGTGCAAGCTCACTTATAGCAGTGGACCATGCCGTGCAGGAGCTCAGCAGCCGCCGTTCCGATATGGTAATAGCCGGCGGCGTGCACGCCTCGCAGAACGCGCCTTTCTGGAGCATCTTCACCCAGCTGGGCGCCTTATCACGCAACCAGCAGATAAGGCCTTTTGACCAGCGTGCAGATGGGGTGATCATTGGGGAAGGCTGCGGTTTTGTTGTGCTGAAAAGACTGGAAGACGCCATCCGTGACGGACATCGTATATACGCGGTCGTTAAGGGTGTAGGCGTATCCAGCGACGGCGCAGGTGTAAGTGTAATGAGCCCTTCTGTAAAAGGGCAAACAAAGGCCATTCTGCAGGCCTGGCAGCAAGCGGGGGCTGATCTCCGCGATATTGGTCTAATTGAAGCGCATGGCACCGCCACACAGCTGGGCGACAAAACAGAGCTGGAAACCCTGCTGAATGTATTTGGCAGCGCAGCAGCATTACCCAAAGCAGGCATTGGCACCATTAAATCCATGATAGGTCATGCCATGCCCGCAGCCGGTATAGCAGGCCTTATTAAAACCGCGCTGGCATTACATCACGGCCAGCTGCCCCCTACCCTTCATTGTGAAGAGCCATTGCCTTTTATGGAAAAAACACGGTTCACACCCATACACAGCGCCACCCCCTGGGATGAAACCGGGCTGCCGCGACGTGCCGGAGTGAACGCGTTTGGCTTTGGCGGCATTAATGCGCATGTGGTAATGGAAGCTGTGGGTATGCAGGAAGGCATTGCAAAAAAACAATTCAACGGCATAGGCGCTGCAGCGCAAAAAGACCCGGTGCTGTTACTGGCAAGGCCAAATAAAGCCGCGCTGCTGCAGGCATTGGAAAACAATGAAACCTTTACCGGTGAAGGCGCTTACCGTATAGCCATTTTTGATCCTACACCGGAACGCATTCAACGCGCTATAAAAATTGTAAATAAAGATGTGCCCTGGCGTAACCGGCAGGACATCTGGTTCACCAACGAACCCATGTTATTACAGGGCGGTAAAATAGCCTTCCTGTTTCCGGGATTGGATGGCCTGGCCGGTGGCGAAACCAGCAGCGTAGCACAGTATTTTAACCTGCAGGGCTTATCGCATACAGCTGCTGCCGATGGTGTGTTAGGCGCTGCGCAGCAGCAAATGGAGAACAGCAGCATCCTGGATAGCGCCCTGAAATTATTAGGCGTACAACCACACCTGAATGCAGGGCATAGCCTGGGTGAATGGCTGGCCGGCCGCGCCGCTGAAATGGTAACAGAGCAATCACTGTTACGCCTGCAGGCGCAATTAGACCCTGCCCTGTTTGAACAAAAGAACGCTACCTTTTTGGTGGCAGGTTGCGGGTATGACCGGCTAAAACCATTGCTGGCCGCCACTAAAGACATTTACCTTTCTATTGATAACTGCCCGCAGCAGGTGATCCTTTGCGGCGCCAATGAGGCCGTGGAGGAATTTATCCATACCTTAAAAGCAGAACAGGTCTTTTACCAGGTGCTGCCCTTCCAGTCAGGCTTTCACTCCCCCTTTGTAAAAGACAAGCTGGAGCTGCTGCTGGATGGCATGAACCAACTGGAATTCCAGCAGGCGTCAGTGCCGGTATGGTCGGCCACTACCTTAACCACTTACCCGGATGATGTTGCCGCCATCCGCGCGCTGAGCGTGGAGCATCTGGTGGAACCGGTGCGCTTCCGCGAGCTTACAGAGAAATTGTATGAAACGGGCGTACGTGTATTCGTACAGGTAGGCGCCGGTGGTTTAATAGGTTTTGTAGATGATACGCTGAAACAAAAAAATTACAGCGCCGTAGCGGCCAGCGTACCCACCCGCTCCGGCCTCACACAGCTGCAGCGCGTACTGGCCGCTTTGTTTGTAGAAGGCCAGGCAGTAGACAGCACCTTTATGGAAGCACCTGCAGCTGCCACTATAAAAAGCAAATCAGCTAACCGCCCTATAAAATTGCAGCTGGGCTCTCCCATTGTACGGGAGCTGCCTTCCCTGAAAAAGCTGTCGGTGCCGGCTGCTAACCGCAGCGCCGTGCCGGAAACAGCTGCCTCACCGGTTATGCAGGCTTTGCTGAACAATTTTGCAGAGATCTCCGACATACAGCATAACGTAATGGAAATGCTCCGGCAAAAAGCTACCCACCGCAACGGAACTAACGGCCATGTACATACGGCTATGCCCACAACCCCGCTGCAAAAACAGCCGGTTATAAAAAAGCTGGATGTATCGCTGGATACACATCCTTACCTCATAGACCATTCCCTGATACGCCAAAGGCCGGGCTGGCATTGTGCAGATGATTGTGAGCCCGTGATACCCATGACCATGATCCTGGAAATGTTTGGCGATATAGCCAAAGAAAATGCACCGGGCATGGAAGTACAAAAGATCATGCAGGTAAAAGTGTTCCAGTGGATGAATGTGGCTACCCCCTTCCGCGAAACCGTAAAAGGAGAATGGAAAACACCTGACCGTATTTACCTGGACCTGGAAAAATATGCCAATGCAGAAGTACAGTTATCGCAGCAATATGGTACGCCGGAAAAAACGGCAGCAGATATTGGCGCGCCTTTGCAGCTTGCTATCACGCCGCAGCAGATCTACTCCCAGCGCATGTTCCACGGGCCTGCCTACCAGGGCATTACCGAAGTAAAGGTAATTGCCGAAAAAGGCATTACCGGTATCATTGAAGGCGGCGCCGGCAAAGGCTCCCTGCTGGATAATGCCGGGCAGCTGTTCGGCTTATGGCTGCAGCTAACCCTGCCTAAAGACCGTATAGCCTTCCCCGTAAAGATCCAGGAAGTGGAGTTCTACCAGCAGATGGAAGACCAGCAGGGCAGCTTTGAATGCACCTGCCAGCTAACATCCCTGAACGATGAATTTGCATTTGCAGATTTTATCCTGAAACGGGATGGTAAGGTATGGGCCATCATCCGCGGCTGGCAAAACCGCCGCCTGGAAATTGATGAACCGCTGTGGAATGCGCTCATCTCCCCCAAACATACACTGGCAAAAGAGATTGTACCCGGTGTGTTTATGTTCAACAACGCTTACAGCCGCGTGAACTCCTGGGATTTTATTGTGAAACGATACTTTAACCAGGAGGAGAAAAAACATCACAACAGCCTGCCCCTGCATAAAAAGAAAGAATGGGTCATTAGCCGGGTAGCCGTAAAAGATGCGGTAAAAGCCCTGCTGCTGGAAGCAGGTAACCTGTACTACCCGGTGGAATTTGCCATCAGGTCAAATGAAGCAGGCCAGCCCTTTACAGCAGGCGACATGACCGGCAACATTCACATTTCCCTGGCGCATAAAAATACGGATGCCGTGGCCATTGCCCGCTTTGGCAAACCCGTAGGCATTGACATAGAAGAGATACGGGAGCACAACACCGCTTTTGAAGGGCTGGTGTTTGACCCCGCGGAGCTGGCGCTGCTGGGTAACCGCAACCATGCGGAGTGGCTTACCCGCTACTGGGTAGCTAAAGAAGCCTATGGCAAATCATTGGGCAAGGGCCTGCAGGGCAATCCAAAGGCTTACGTGGTAGAGGCCATTAACGGCGAAACCTTAACCATACAAGGCGTACACATTCAAACTATTCAATACAAAAACTACATTATCGGATGGACCAGTTAACACAACCCGCTAAGCTGAGCGAAGCAGAGATCCTGCCCATATTGAAACAATTCATCACAGAAGTGATCGGTGAAGAATTTGTGGAAGACCTGGATATTACAGCAGCCAGCTCCTTTACCAAAGACCTGGAAATGGACAGCATTGAGATCGTAGCCTTTTCTGAAAAAGTAAAGAACTATTTCGGCAAGGACATTGATTTTACCGGCTGGTTATCCAACATGGACCTGGACCAGATCATTAGCCTGAACCTGGGCGATATTACCAAATACATCCAGTCATGCCTGTAGTGGAGCTGCCACATACACGCATTCACCTGCAGGAGATGAACAAGGGCGCAGCAGAAACCGTGTTAATGGTACATGGTATGTTCACCAACCTCTCCATCTGGTACTTTAACATTGCGCCCATACTGGCGGAACGCTATCATGTGGTGTTATATGACCTGAAAGGCCATGGTATGAGCGACAGAGCCCAACAGGGCTATGATCTGCAATCCATGAGCGATGAGCTGTTAGCGCTGATGGATGCCTTACAGCTCACATCCGTGTACCTGGCCGGTTACAGCTATGGCGGGTTAATAGCCCTTAAAACAGCCATCCGCCACCCGCAAAAAATTAAAAAGCTGGCGGTTATTGAAAGCCCTAACCCTTATGAGCAGGAAACCATGAACGTGGTGGATGTATACAGCAAAGAGCTGCTGGTACATTTCGTGAACGGGCAGGGCGACCACTCCCCTGCTAAAATGGGCAAGCGGCAGCTGGAACGCCGGCACCGGCTGTACGAATTTCTGCTGAAAGAAAGTACCATCCGGCAGGATATGCAGCAGGAAAGGCATTTCTTCAGCAACGGCGGTATAAAGGATATACCGCACGAAACGCTGCTTATTTACGGCAGGGATTCCGATTGTGTAAGCGCCGGGCTGGAGCTGCAGGAAAAAATAAAAGACGCCCGCTTACTCTTCGTGAACGGCGATCATAACATACCGGTGCAGGAGCCTTTTACCATAGGCAATGCACTAAAAGATTTTTTTGACACTCAAGACTAACCATAACGGCTATGGCAAAATTTGCTTTTGTTGTTCCTCCATTAACGGGTCATATTAATCCAACGCTGAGCGTAGGCGCAGAACTGCTGCTGCGCGGGCATGAAGTAGGCTGGATAAGCCTGGAACCTGCCCTGCAGGAAAAGCTGCCTCCCGGCGGACAGCTGCTGCTGATCCAATATGATGAAACAAACAATGGAGAAGAAAACCAGCCTTACATGGATGCCATCCAGCAAAAGAATGTATATGGCGTGGAAAGCATTAAGTTCCTGTATGATGATGTGCTGGTGCCGCTGAACAGGTATATGTTCCCCGGCATTATGGAGTGGCTGGATACTTTTCAGCCCGATGTGGTGATCAATGACCATGAGCTGTTTGCCGGCGCCATGGCCGCCGTTAAAAAGGGCATTCCCTATGCAACTGCCGTTACAGCGCCTGCCGCAGTACGCGCCATGGACGATTTGCCCAAGGTAAAAGAATGGGGCGATCAGCGTATAGTAGCGCTGCAGCAATCATTAGGGCTCACCGCCACACAGCCCATCCAGTGTTCCGACCAGCTTACGCTGGTATTTACCTCTAAAGCATTTTTTGGCGATAAAGAGCTGCCGGATTATTACCAGTTTGTAGGGCCGGTAATTGCACACCGCCCGGCTAACATACCCTTTGAATGGGAACGGTTTTACCATATGGGCCAGCCGCATAAAGTGCTGGTATCTATTGGTACCACCTTCGACCATACCTATAAAAAAGATTTCTTCAGCAAAGTATGCACCGCATTGGGTAATGAGCCGCTTACCGTAGTAGTGGTATCAGACCCGGCGCTTTTTGATACCTGGCCGGATAATTTTATTGTACAGGAAAAAGTGCCGCAGCTTGGGCTGCTGCCTTACCTGGATGCTGTAATATGCCATGGCGGCCACAATACCGTGTGTGAAACGCTGGCCCATCACCTGCCGCTGGTAGTGATACCCATTGCATACGATCAGTCTTTTGTGGCCGGCTGCGTAACCGCTACGGAATGCGGTGTGCGGCTGAACTTTAAACGCTTTAAGGCAGAACATTTAAAAAATGCCGTGTGGGATGTGCTGCAGGATCCGAAATACGCGGCGGCTGCACAACAGGTTAAAACATCTTTTGAAAAAGCAGGCGGCACCGCTAGAACGGCTGGGTTGCTGGAAAATATGCAGATGTGCAGATATGCAAATGTGCAAATGAGTTGAAAGCATACCAGGCATATCTTAATATTCGCACAATTTCCAAAACATCTGCACATCTGCATATCTGCACATTTGCACATTAAAACCGTTTCCATGAAAAAATACCTATTCGTCGTCCCTCCCTTCTTCGGGCATATCAGCCCTACGCTCAGCGTAGGCGCCAGCCTGTTAGCCCGCGGCCATAAAGTGGCCTGGGTCGGCATCCAGGAAATTGCCGCCAAACATGTACCTGCCGGTGGCGAGTTCATTGTACCGCATGCGGAGCTGGAAGAACATTTACCTGAAATACAACGGATCTTAAAACGGCAGGACGATGGCCCGCACATTTCAGGAGCCGAAACCCTGAAGCTGGCGCTGGAAGAAACCTATATGCCCTTTTGCCGCTTCATTATGAAAGGCCTGGAGCGTATTGTAGACGAGTTTCAGCCGGATGTGATCGTGAGCGACTGCATCACTTTTGCAGGCGCTATTTGTGCCCATAACAAAGGTATTCCCTGTGTAACCACTACCCCGGTGCCGCCGGATGTGGGAGGCGATGCAATGAGCGCGCCCAAGGTGCATGCCTGGTGGGTGCACAACATTCTTTCCCTGCAGCAGGAGTTTGGTATTTATACGCCGCAGGCCATCGTAAACTCAAACCAGCTGAACCTGGTGTTCACCTCGCAAACATTTGCCAATGTACCTAACGCACCGGCACATATGAAATTTGTAGGGCCGGTAAAAGGCCGCCCCAATGAAACACCGTTTGACTGGGAACGCCTGCGCAAGGTAACCACGCCAAAAGTATATGTATCGCTGGGTACGCTGCTGGTAGATATTCGCAAGGAATTTTTCAGCAAGCTGATAGAAGCCTTTGCTGATCAGCCTTTGACCATAATTGCCGCCACCAGCCCGGATATTTTTGAAACCTGGCCGGATAATTTTATTGTGCAGGGTTTTGTACCGCAATCAGAGCTGATGGCTGAAATGGATGCCGTGATCTGTCATGGCGGTTTTAATACCGTGAACGATACCTTCGTGAACGGCCTGCCCATGCTCATTACGCCCATTGCCTACGATCACTTTCATACCGCATCCCTGATAGAAAAGGCCGGCTGCGGTATTAAGCTGCGTTATAAACGACTGCGGGTAAACGATCTTAAAACAGCTATGTGGGAGCTGCTCAACAATCCGCAGTACCGCAATGCCGCACAGCGCATCCGCGAAACCTTTGTGCAGGCCGGCGGTAATGATAAAGCAGTGGAATACCTGGAAAGCTTTGCAGCAGAGGCTAAGATGGTCGCATTTTAGTCCATGGACCCAAAAAATAAACTATGAAACGTAAACTACTTTTCCTGGAGCGCTTCATTTATGGAGATGGTACCATTCCCAAGAATATCACCTTTACGGTAAAGATCAACGGCTCCTTTACAGAAGCGGCGTTGCGGAATGCGCTGGCTAAGATCCAGGCCCGGCATCCGTTGCTGACCGCAGGTGTGCAGGAAGATGGCAAGGGCCAGCCCTGGTTTGTATCACCCATGCCGGTACCGGATATCCCGGTGCGCATCCTCACCCGCACATCGGATGAGGACTGGATGCGGGAATCTGAAAAGGAGTGCCAGCAACGCTTTGATATGCAAAACGGTCCGCTGCTGCGCATGGTGTGGCTGCGCTCCGCAGAAGTATCGGAGCTCATTATGGTGTGCCATCACTGTATTTGCGACGGCGCTTCCATTGTAACGCTGTATAAGGAAATGCTTACGTTGCTGGATCAGCCGGACCTGGCCATCGGGCAATATGAATCATTTAATACAGTAGAGGACCTGGTGCCGGAAGCCATTTTATCCGATAAGAAATTACAGCGCAAAGGCAAGGTAACAGCGGCCATTTTACGTTTGTTCCTGTTCTTTGTATCCGGCAAAAAACAGATCCGCTGGGGTAAGGATTATACCGTGCGCTGGAAAATGGACAAGGCAGCTACCGCGGCGCTGGTAAGGCGTTGCAAGGTGCAGCATACCACTATGCACGCAGCTTTGTGTACGGCGTTCCTGCTTGCTTTCCGCCATGTAAGAGGCAGCAAAAATGTAAAGAACCAGGTATTTTGCCCGGTGAACCTGCGGCGTTACATCCCGGAAATAAAAGATGATATGCTGTTTGGCTTTGCCACCAGCACCACCTTATCTATTGATAAAGATCCCATGCTGGATTTCCAGGAGCAGGTGAAGCGGCTGAATAACCGGCTGTCGGAAAAGCTCTCCAACCTGAAGGTGTATGAAGAGATCATGCTTAATGAATACCTGCACCCGGTAGTGAAAAAATTATCGCAGTACCTGGGCACAGCCAGGGGCAATAATGATCTTACGTTCTCTAACATGGGCCGGCTGGACATTCCTAAAAAATTCAGCTCCTTTGAAGTAGAGGCGGTACACAATCCCATCCTCATCTTTAAATCAGCCAATCCGAACGGCATTATTGCCAGCACATTTGATGAACAATTAAATTTCTCTTTCCTCTCTAACGACGCGTATTTGTCGTATGAAGAGGCCAATGCTATCCGGGATAAGGCCATGGAGCTTTTACTGGA
>NZ_DATCRF010000279.1:0-21932 GCF_036569125.1 Chitinophaga sp.
TTGGTAAAATGAAATCCATTCTTTCCCACGTAGGCGCCTGGAGCCCGATGGCAGAACAAAAGGCTGCCGCCAAATACCTGGGTCAGAAAGAAGCTGTAAATAAATACCTGCAGCACTTTAAAGGTGAGGTAGAAGAAAGGCTGGTTAAGATCTATGAAGGTTTTGCTGCGCTGAAGAAAGCAGGCCACTCGGTGGATTGTATTGCGCCGCAGGCTGCCATTTACCTCACCATACGCCTGGACCTGAAGGGTAAGAAGAAGGCTGATGGCGCCGTACTGGCCGACCAGGCAGCTGTTACCTCTTACATACTGGACGAGGCTAAGCTGGCGGTAGTGCCGTTCTATGCGTTTGGCTCTTCCAGGGATTCCTCCTGGTACCGCCTGAGCGTAGGTACCTGCGTAAAAGAAGAGATACCGGCTATGCTGCAGCAGCTGAAAGTAGCGCTGGAAAAGCTGAAATAATATTTCCCTGGCTAACCGGAAAGGAGCCTTTGCTTCACATTGGGTTAGCTTACTATAAGAAAAGGCGGTCTGTAAAAGGCCGCCTTTTTTATTGCTGTTCAATACCTGTTCTATTCGGGTGCAACTGGTATGCTTCCCTCCTAAAAAGGCCCCGTTTCCCGTATGCAACCCTAGTGACACTCTACCCCCCTACATAAAACCCTACATCTTTTCCCACCCCATTTTATCGCTCCGCCTCATTGCCATCATCCTTAAATTTCAATCCTTATTTCCAATCTCCTGCTTAACGGCCTGATTCCGCTTTCCGCCTTACTTTCACCATCCTGGAGCAATGTGTTCATAATCACAAAAGAGTCCACGGCAGCGGCCATGGATTGTGGTTCATATGACCATTCAACCCATTTGTCACATTTCTACTGAAAAGCCCTGATCCACTCTTTCAACCACCTGCTTTCTCCCCATTCACCTTATCTGTTTCAACGATCATTTGTCACGGTACTGTTAATTGGTCAACTCTACTTACCAAATAAGGAAATTACCCGTACTTTTGACCCGAAAACGGAAATAGTCGAAAATTAGAAAGAAAGGATAAAAAGGCAGGATCTGCTACAAACAACAGGCATTCAATTCTAAAGACGAAACGTATGACCTTGCAGGAACGGATATTGGAAACGGCGCTTCGGTTATTCAGGACCTACGGTATCAAAAGTGTAACCATGTTTGATATTGCCAAGGAGTGCGGCGTTTCCAAAAAAACAGTGTATGAGCATTTTGCGGATAAGGAAGCACTGGTAAAAAGCGGTGTGCAAACGGTGCTGGATGGCTTGCAGCAGCAGCTGGACCATGGCCGCCGGCAGGCAGAGAATGCGATTGCAGAACAGCTGCAAACCGCGCACATACTGGAAGTGCTGGCCCGTACCATGAACCCGGTAATGATGCACGAGGTACGCAAATACCACCCCGAAGTAGGGCAGGCGGTAGAAGATTTCAGAAGGGATAATGTATTACAGGGCATTCGTGAGAACCTGGAAAGGGGCATAGAAGAAGGCCTGTACCACCCCTACCTGAAGCTGGATATTATGGCCCGTATGCGGCAGCTGCAGCTGGATGCTGCTTTTGACCAGGCCCAGTATCCTCCCGAACAATTTGATATGCACCAGGTGATGCAGGAGATCACCTTTAACTATATTATGGGTATTGCTACCCCTGAAGGGCGCAAGCTGGCCGGCCGGTACCTGGTAACGGCATCGGCGCCGTCTTTCAGCTTAGAGTAATTAACAGTTACTAACAGTGTAACAGTTGTAGGTTTAGGTAAATGGCCGGAATAATCATATCCCGGCTTTCCTTTTTTATAGAGGTTAAGATCATTGCCCGGCCCTGGCCCGGATCTCAGCAAAGGAATATTCCTTTACAATGTGGCCGTTCTCAAAAACGGTTTCCAGCTGATCGGCCAGGGCAGGCGCCTCCTGCAGCGTTAAGGTGCGGTATTCTCCATTTTCCTTTACCAGCTTTAAACGCCCGGCTTTGGAATGTTTAAAGGAAGTGCGCAGCTGCCCCTCTGCATTCAGCTCCACGGGGTTCTTTTGTACATCAATATCTTTTCCGTTCACCATAGCATAGGAGCATTTAAGGGCAAACTCCTGCGTATCGCGGTTTACACGCTGCAGCAAAGCTCCGCCCATGCCCAGGGCCAGGTTCTCTGCACTAATACCGGCCTGCTGAAGGGCCGCATAAATATTGCCGATGGAAGAAAGGCTGATGCCATCGCCCTGTATTACACGTACCTGCGGGGGCAATACCTTGTAGCCTTTTTCATTGGTGGTGAAGCCGAATTGCTTAAAAAGGATCTCAAATACCTGCAGCAGCGTACGCACCGGGTCGCCGCTATCGGGGCGTATGACCAGGGTGCCCTCCCGCTGCAGCACCTGCTGCTTCAGATCCTGGCCCCAATACTGCTCACAGGCGCGGAAAATATTGTAGGAATCGGATACGCAGGCTATTACCCCGGTAGGAAAGGTATCCAGCACATGCTTAAAAATAGCTTCCTCCCCTTTTTCACCCAGCAGGGTTACTATAGAGTGTTCTGTGGCGGGGATGGAAATGCCCGGGGCCTGCTGCGCGCCGTAATACCGTTTTGCAAAAATGGAAGCCGGCAGGGTGTCGCTGCCGGAAAAGTTCACCAGGTGGGCGCTGCCGCCCAGGCCTGCACTTTCCACAGAGCTGGCGCCCCGGAAGCCAAAATCATTCAGCACCAGGTCTATTCCCGCAAAGGAGGCGGCGCTGGCCGTAGCGTTATAATACTGTTTTATGATCTGTTTTATTTCCCGGGAAAGGGTGGCCACCGTGCAGGGATACCATACCTGCATCAGCAGGGTTTCCAGGAAGTTGGTAAGCCAAAAGCAGGCTGGGTCTGTATTCTCAATGGTCATCAGCACATTGCGCACCGGCACTACGGTGCCCTCCGGCACTGCCCTGATACGCACGGGCAGGTGCCCGCCATGGGTATGTACAATGTATTCAAACCGACGGCGGTCAAACACATCATCCCGTCCAAACACTTCCTGCAGCAGGGCCTCTGCCTCATTGATCTTTTCTTTGGTGAACACAATGCCCTGCAGGTAAGTTTTCAGATAATACTGCAGGCCGTAGAACACCGTGCTATCAAACTTGCCGCCCCTGCTTTCCAGGTAAGAGTATATATACTCCGTACCAGGCAGGTACAGCTTGTGATGCGAGTATTTATAGGCGTCTGCCAGCAGGATGAGGTTCTCGGGCATAATTATGATGTATGAGGTCTGAAGTAAGATGATCGCAGCGAATGATCCTGCTGCTTACTTCTATTTCGTTTTAATGTATTCATCGATCTGTTCCGTCCCTTTATGCAAATTAACAAACAGCGGGTTCTTTTGCGGATCAAATACAATGAGGGTCTGCGCCTCCCAGGCATCCTGGGGTACGGGCAATTCAATAATTACTTCCTGTCCGTTGCTGCGCCTGAAAAGCAGGCTATCCTTAGCGGCCACGTGGCGGGTGAACTGGTGCTGTTCCAGGTAGCTGATCAGCTCCTGCTGTTTTTGCTGTGCAGCGGCAGCGGTAGTGTCGCCTGCAGCCGGTTTTACCTGGCGCAGCACATATACTTTTTGCGTGATCAGGTCATAGCTATCTGTGTTCTGCTCATTACGGCCGCCACTGTTACAGGCTGCCAGCAGCAGAATGGACAATAAGAAATATCGCATGGTTTAGAACTGTATTTTAAATTGCTGTTGCTTGTTACCCCGTTTAACGACCACGGTAGTGGTATCCCCTTTTTTGAACGTACCCAGCGCCTGCATATAGGCTTCCAGGTTAGTAATATTTTGCTTGCCCAGCTGCACGATCACATCTCCCGCCAGCAGCCCTGCTTTTTGTGCGGGCCTGTTGTCCGACACCCCATCTACCCGAACGCCGCCGTTATTATACGTATAATCCGGCATAATACCCAGCGTTACCGAAAAACGGGCAGTGCTCATCTGCGGCTCTTTGGTGGGGGTAAAGGCCAGCTTCTCCTGCTTTTCTGTTCTTTCAATTACCTGGTAAATATATTTTATAACGGTAAGCTCCCCGTTGTAATTGATCTTATCTGCATCATCCGTAGGCTTGTGATAGTCGGCATGCGAGCCGGTAAAAAAGAACAATACCGGTACTTTGGCGCGGTAAAAAGAGGTATGGTCCGAGGGGCCTACGCCGCTGGAATCATAGGTAAGCTTCATCCCCTCTGCCGGCACCTGCTGCAGCAGCGGGCCCCAGGCCGGCGAGGTGCCCACCCCGCCTATCTGCAAACCTCTGGCCGCATCCAGGCGGCCTACCATATCTAGGTTGATCATGTAGTTCAGCTGCTCCATGGGTACGGGCGTGTGGCTGGTAAAATACCTGGAGCCGAACAGCCCCAGCTCTTCACCTGAAAAGGCTACCAGCATGAAGTTATTGCTTTTAAAACGGCCGCTTTTCAGCAGGCGGCCCAGCTCCAGCAGGGCGGCTGTACCACTGGCATTATCATCGGCCCCGTTGTGAATGGCCTTTTCACCCGTGTTCAGGGAGTTATGATCCTCCCCATAGCCCAGGTGGTCAAAGTGTGCGCCTATTACAATTGTTTTAAGCGCATCGTTATCAATATAGCCGATCACGTTAGTGCCGGTACGTTTGGTTTGTTTAAAAGCTACCTGCAGGCTTATCTGGAAACCGTCGGCTTCATCGCTTTTCAGCTTTTTGCTGATCACATCATTCACCCACAGCGCCGGGATGCTTAGCTTTTTGGCATTTTCATCCAGCCATTGCCGGGCCGTTGCCAGGTTATCTTTAGAGTTAAAGAAAATAACGCCGTTAGCGCCGTTCCTGGCAGCTTCCAGCGCTTTTTTGCGGTACTCCTCCAGCGGGGAGGCATGCGGGTTCAGCTCCAGGTCCTGCACATCTATAAGCCATATATTATCCGGCTCTTTTACCTGGGGCAGCACATCGCCCTTAGCGGTTTTTTCCGCGCTAAAAGGCAGGGGCACAAACTGTTCCCCGGCGGTAAAGTTTTCTTTATTAATGGTAAGCCGGGTGGTACCGGCAACTTCCCGGCCCTCCCGCACAATAAAGGTTTGCAGGTAGCCGCTGTCGCCTTTGGGTATTAAGCCATCCGCTTTCATTTGGCCGGCAATATAAGTGGCGGCTAATTGTTCTCCGGGGGTGCCGGTTCTGCGGCCTTCCAGCTGGTCGCTGGCCAGGTAGCTCACATGTGCCTGTAAATTGCCCAGGGTTTTCCGGTCGGCTTTCTTCTGGGCCTGTGATGATATGGTGGCCAGTAAGGATAAAGAGAGAAACCAGGTAGTTCGTTTCACAGTTAAAAGGATTTACTTTTTCAGACTTACGATGTTTTGTATTGCTGAAGATTTTACCACTGACCAGGACAGATCCAATTACGAATTATTCAATTACCAATTGAATGCCGCGATTGAATACTGTTTATTAAACGTAGCATATGCTATAATTTTTATATGGGACGATAAATAAGGGACTTTAAGATTGAAGTAATCCCGGAGATTACAAGTGCAATAAATAAAAGTTTATATCAAAGTCCAAAAGTTGAACCACTTCACTACGAACTACTTAATTATTCGCATTCATATCTATTTTTCAATGGTGCTCATGCCCCGCCCAAAGCGGGGTCGTAATTCGTAATTGAATAATTCGTAATTCACAGAAATTGCAATTATTACACCAAATTTGGATTTTCAACCTATTTTTGCCGCGTTAAAAACCAATCATACCCAAACAACCAACAAGATGTCTGAGATCAAAAACACGCCTTTTACCCCAAAACATGTGGCGCTGGGGGCCAAAATGGTTCCTTTTGCAGGTTATAACATGCCGGTTTCCTACACTGGTATTAATGATGAGCACCAGGCCGTACGCACCAATGCCGGTGTGTTTGATGTAAGCCACATGGGCGAGTTTATGTTAAAAGGGCCCGATGCGCTGGACCTTATTCAACGGGTTACCAGCAACGATGCTTCCAAATTAACCGCGGGCAAAGCCCAGTACAGCTGTTTACCGAATGCAGAAGGGGGGATTGTAGACGACCTGCTGGTATATTGCATAGAAGAAAATAAAGTGTACATGCTGGTGGTAAATGCCAGCAATATTGAGAAAGACTGGAACTGGATCAGCCGGCACAATACCAAAGGGGTGGAAATGCACAACATTTCCGATAAAACCTGCCTGCTGGCCATACAGGGGCCCAATGCCACCGGCATGCTGCAGCCGCTCACAGATATTGATATTATAAACCTGAAATATTACACTTTTGCCAAAGGCGCCTTTGCGGGAGTACCCAATGTGCTGATAAGCGCTACAGGTTATACCGGCGCAGGCGGCATAGAGATCTATTTTGAAGATAAGGACGGCGCTGCTGAAAAAATATGGGATGCCCTTTTTGCTACCGGCGGTCCTAAGGGATTGAAACCGATAGGCTTAGGCGCCCGTGATACCCTGCGCCTGGAAATGGGTTTTTGCCTGTACGGCAACGATATTGATGACCGTACTTCCCCGCTGGAGGCAGGCCTGGGCTGGATCACCAAGTTCACCAAGGACTTTACCGCCCGCGACATTATTGAAAAAACAAAAGCCGCCGGGGTTACGCAAAAGCTGGTAGGTTTTGAAATGATAGACAAGGGGATTCCCCGTCATGATTACGAGATCAGGAATGCAGCAGGCGAAGTAATAGGCCGGGTAACCTCCGGTACACAGTCGCCCTCCCTGCAAAAGGCCATTGGACTGGGATATGTAAAAACGCCCTACGCAGCACTGGGAAGCGAGATCTTTATTGCTGTGCGTGACAAACAGCTCAAAGCCAAAGTGGTAAAGGTGCCGTTTTTGGGGTAGGCAACAATTAGCGGTTGGCATTGAGCGTTTAGCTTTTGATAAAAGATTGAAAAATGTGCCTGCGGGCCATTATCTTAGCTGCAGCCACGGGGTTTTGACAGCTGAGCGCTAAACGTTTTCACACCATATCATTCTATGCCTACTATTCATCTGACCACAGTCATTTATGCTCCTATGGAAAGGGTTTTTGACCTGAGCCGGAGTATTACCCTGCACAAACGCAGCATGGCCCATTTACAGGAAGAGGCCATTAAAGGCCGCCTGAACGGGTTAATAGAAAATAATGAAACAGTGACCTGGCGTGCGCGCCATTTAGGTAAGAACCGGGTGCTTACCACCCGCACTACCGGCATGCGCAGCCCGGAGTATTTTTGCGATGAAATGGAGCAGGGCGATTTTAAGTACATGCGCCATGAACACCATTTTAAAGCAATTGAAAATGCTACGGTAGCTATAGATATTATGGATTTTGAAGTGCCTTACGGAAAGCTGGGGCAGCTGTTCACTAAATTTTATCTTAAAAAATATATGAGCCGCCTGCTACAGCAGCGTAACCGCGTAATAAAAGATTATGCGGAAACGGAGAAGTGGCGGGTGATCCTGGATTAATTAATAATGAATAATTAAGAATTAATAAGTACTGCGCAAATAATGCATTTCACTGCACTACATGTACTACGATTATTAATTATTCATTCTTAATTATTAATTTTTAAAAAGACGTGGAAATGAATGAACCGAATGGTGGCCCCTCGCTCGAAGTATGCCTGTCGCCGGCCTTATTACATTTGTATGATGTGAAGAACAGTATTGTTGTGATCATTGATGTGTTAAGGGCTACCTCTACTATCTGTACAGCATTATATAACGGCGCTGCCAAAATAATACCGGTAGCCTCTGTAGAAGAATGTGTGAACATAGGCCGCCAGCTGGGCGCCATTACTGCCGGTGAGCGGGATGGTAAAATTGCCGAAGGACTGGCTTATGGTAACTCCCCCTTTGAATACCCGCGTGATTTTATAGAAGGTAAGATCCTGGTGTTAACCACCACCAATGGCACCAAGCTGCTGCACATGGCAAAGGATGCCATCCAGATCATTACCGGATCGTTCCCGAACCTTTCTGCGGTATGTGATTACCTGGTAGCACAGGGTAAAAATGTGATCCTGGGCTGCGCGGCCTGGAAAGACCGTGTGAATATGGAAGATACCCTGTTTGCCGGGGCGGTGGTGCACCGCATTAAGCAGCATTTTAACGTGAACTGCGATTCTGCCCTGGCGGCAGAAACCCTGTATAACACCGCTAAAGACGATATTTTCGGCTTCATGCGCCAGGCCTCCCATTTCCAGCGCCTGTCACGCTACGGGCTGGAAAAAGACATCCGCTACTGCCTTACCCCGGATGGCGCTAATGTGCTGCCGCTGCTGAAGGACGGAGAGCTGGTGGTGGGGTAATTAACATTCTACGGTCTTGATCCGCTGCATTTTAATTCGTAATTCGTAATGACTAATTCGTAATTAACCATGTACGCCATCTGTTCCACCTGTGGTATTCAATACGAAGGTACGCCGGCACATTGCCCGGTATGTGAAGATGACCGCCAGTATGTAAATCCCGGCGGCCAGTCGTGGACTACGCTGGAACAGGTAACCCGCGGGCACCGCAACATCATTGAAAAAGTAGCGCCCAACCTGTACGCTATTCACACTACGCCGGCCTTTGCCATTGGCCAGCGGGCATACCTGCTCATTACCCCCGGCGGCAATATTCTCTGGGATTGTATCACTAACCTCGACGCCTCTACTATAGATCTTATTCAGCAGCTGGGTGGTATTAAAGCGATTGCCCTCTCGCACCCGCATTATTTTTCTACGATCGTGGAGTGGAGCCAGGCCTTTAATAATGCTCCGGTGTACGTACATGCCCTGGATGCGCAGTGGCTGGGCCGCAGGGACCCGGTAATTCGATTGTGGGAAGGCCCCCTGCTGCCTTTATGGGATAATATTGAGCTGGTGCTTTGCGGCGGGCATTTTCCCGGCGCTAACATCCTGCACTGGCCGGCCGGGCATGACGGTAAAGGCGTGTTGCTGGTGGGGGATGTGATCCAGGTATCCCCGGATCTGAGAACGGTGTCCTTCATGTATAGCTATCCCAACCTGATCCCACTCCCTAAGAGAGATATTCTGCAGATCCAGGCAGCCGTTAAACCATTGAAATATGATGCGCTGTACGGCGCTTTTGGCCGGGTGATTGCCGCCAACGGGCAGCAGGCCGTTGCATTTTCCATTGAGCGGTATTTACGGATATACGAATAGTCGATGGTCCATGGTCGATGGTCCATAGTCCATAGCCTTGTACGCGCATGAAGTGTAACATGGTTAGGCATGTTGGTCGTAAAGTTTTCATGAAATTTTAACGCACCAGCGATGGTAAATACTGTACCATCCTGCCACAATACACTACACCGCTATTATTACCTACCACGGTCAGACCTTCACCACGCTACATTCCATGGACTATGGACCATCGACCATGGACCGAACCTCTTACATTCCAAAAATTCTGCTTACTTTTGTGGATTGCCTTTTTATGAATTGCTAAAGATTTTAGTCTTTATAAAGCCTGGAATATATGTCACTACCCCAGTTATTAAAATACGTTTATAATAACGGCACCGATGAGGTGATCCGCAGGGGGAAACGTATATTCTCTACAGGCGGGGTAGAGCTGCTGGAGGCCGATCCCGTGCTGAAATCAGCCGCTTTCCGGGTAAAGAGCGATACGCACGCCAACTACTACAAAGTTACCATCGCCAAATACCACGATACCGGCAATATGTCGGTACGCTGCCAGTGCCCCTATAACCTGGGGGATATTTGCCGGCACGAGGCTGCAGCCCTGTTCCAGCTGCAGGAAATGCTGGACAAGAACCACTTTGATAGTTTTGAAACGCATTACAATCAGCAGCATACGCTGATAAAAATGAAGTCTATCGACCTCAAATCTATCAGGCTGCTCACCTCCCCGGAGATCTATGCAGAGGCGGAAAAAATACTGAAACATCATAAGATCCAGATCCGCAGCGCCAAAGATGAAAAGGTGGAAGCTTTGCTGAAGCTGGACGGGCAGGAATATCCGCTTATTATACAGCGGAATGAGGAGCGCAACTTTGATACCCATTGCATTTGCGATGAATCGGAACATCCCCTGTGTAAGCACAAAACGGCCCTGTTCCTGCAATTGCTGAATGCCAACGGCCCCTTTTATTTTGATACCCTGCGCAACTGGGATAAGGAAAAAAACAAGCTGCTGGCCATTTACGGCTATTCCCTTACAGATAACCTGGATGGTAAGTTTGCTTTCTCCTACATGGAGGGCAAGCCCTTCCTGCGTGTGCTGGACCCCAGCATTAAGCGGGTAGAAGCTCCTGTGGCCGGCCGGGCACAGCAGGCGCCGCCACCACCTCCGCCCGACATTGTGGTTACACAGCGTGTAGGCGTGGTGTTTAATGCCAATGAACCCCTGTATCCCTTTTTCCGGATAGACCTGGTGAGCGGGGAAGTGAATGAGGAGCAGAATGGTTTTGTATCGCTGGTGAACAAGCTGGACCTGACCAAATACATTGATTTTTACCAGTATAAAGAGCATGACCGCGAGCTGATCTCGCCCGTGCGTAAGCTGCAGTCAGGCGAGGTAAGTAAATACCTGAGCAAGAACTCGCCCTTTGCAGGCATCTGGGAAAATATTACCCACGATAATTCGGAAGAGCTGCCTACGGAAACCAAGGAGCTGATGCTGGAATACATGCATCCCAAGCTGGCCAAGCTGTTTCCGCAAATGGCAGAACATGGCCTGCTGTTCCTGCTACCCAACCGGCAGCAGTTTAAAACACGTAACCTGCAGCCCATTGCATTAGCCGGCGGCCGCCTGTTGCCCGTGTTTAAAACCCATACCGGCGAAAAGGAAGTGGAGATCACCTGTTATGTGAATATAGAGGGTGAGTTGGTGAATGTAACGGATAATGAGTGGGAAAGCCCGCTGCTGTTCCTTTACAAGGGTATGCTGCACCTGTTTGAAAATCCGCAGGATGCGCTGCATGTAGAGCTGTTCCGCAACACCGGCCGCTTACGTATACCCGTAACCGAATGGCCTACTTATTTAAAAGATTACCTGTTGCCCTTAAGCCGGCAATATGATATACAGTTTGATGCTTCCCTGCTGGCTGAGGTAGATGATATTTTACCGGAAAGCCGCGTGTACCTGAAAGAGATGGGCGAAACCTTTATTATTCAACCCGGCTTTGCCTACCATGGGCATGAGGTGGAGTGGAATGATGAAACCCGTATCACAGTGCAGGAAGGCAACAAGGTGCTCATTATTCACCGGAACAAAGCCGCGGAAGAGCAGTTTGTAGAAAGCATCCGGGCGCTGCACACCAATTTCAGTCAGCCCAGCAACAACAACTACTTTTACCTGCGCTCCAAAGAAGCGCTGAAGAACAACTGGTTCTTCCTGTTCTTTGATGCGCTGAAGGAAATGAATGTACGTGTGTTTGGCTTTGATGGCCTGCGCAACTTCAAGTTCAATTCCCATAAGCCGGTCACCAATCTGCAGATCAGCTCCGGCATTGACTGGTTTGATGCGCAGATAGAGGTGCTGTATGGCGATCAGCGTGTAAGCATTAAGGATATCAAACATGCGCTGGCCAATAAGCAGAACTATGTGCAGCTGGCAGATGGCTCCCTGGGCCTGCTGCCGGAGGAATGGCTGCGTAAATACTCCCTGCTGTTTAAGATCGGCGAGGAAAAAGATAAAGGGCTTAAGCTCAGCAAATACAACTTCAGCGTTATTGATGAGCTGTTTGAGTTTATTGATGATGAGGCTATTGTTATAGAGCTGGAGCAGAAGCGTAAAAAGCTGTTACAGTTTGATGAGATCCGCAATGTTTCCCTGCCGCATAACCTGAACGCCAATCTGCGTCCTTACCAGGAAAGCGGCTTCCAGTGGTTGAACTACCTGGATGAAGTGAAGTGGGGCGGTATTTTAGCCGATGACATGGGTTTGGGTAAAACCATCCAGGCGCTTACGTTTGTACAGCATTACAAGAACACCCATAACGATAAGTGTTTGGCGCTGGTGGTATGTCCTACTACGCTGATCTATAACTGGGAGAACGAGATCAAGAAGTTCACTCCTGAAATGCGTTACCATATTCATCATGGGCCTACGCGCATGAAGAATCCCGAAGAGCTGCAGAAGGTAGATATTATCATCACCACTTACGGTACCCTGCGCAGCGATGTGCAGCTGCTCATGAAAATGGAGTTCGATTATGTGATCCTGGATGAATCCCAGGCCATTAAGAACCCGCAGAGCAAGGTTACCAAAGCGGCGCAGCTGCTGCATACCAGGAATCGCCTGGCGCTGAGCGGTACGCCTATGCAGAACAATACTTTTGATATTTATGCGCAGATGAACTTCCTGAACCCCGGCATGCTGGGAAGTGTAGACTTTTTCAGGAATGAATTTGCCACGCCTATTGATAAGTTCCAGGATGAGGAGCGTAAAGATCATTTGCGTAAGCTCATTTATCCATTCATATTACGCCGCACCAAAGAGCAGGTGGCTAAAGAGCTGCCGGAGAAAATAGAAACCGTGATCTTCTGCGAAATGGATGCGGAGCAGCGTCATATTTACGATGCTTACCGCAATACCTACCGCTCCAAGATCTTAGGGGTGATAGAAGACCAGGGTATGGAACGCTCCCAGCTTACCATTTTACAGGGCCTGATGAAGCTGCGCCAGATCTGCGATTCACCGGCTATCCTGAATGAATCAGAGCAGTATCCCAACCACTCTGTAAAGCTGCATGAGCTTACAAGGGAAATGTCTGAGAATATCAGCAACCACAAAGTGCTGGTGTTTTCCCAGTTCCTGGGTATGCTGGCGCTTATTAAAGACCGCCTGCAGCACCTTAAAATTCCGTTTGAATATTTTGACGGCAGCACCAGCACCATGGAAAGGGAGCGGGCTATCCAGAACTTCCAGAATAATGAGGAGTGCCGTGTATTCCTGATCTCCCTGAAAGCCGGTGGTGTAGGTTTGAACCTTACCGCTGCCGACTATGTATATATTGTAGACCCCTGGTGGAATCCCGCTGTAGAGCAGCAGGCCATTGACCGTACCCACCGTATTGGCCAAACCAAGAACATTTTTGCCTACCGCATGATCTGTAAGGATACGGTGGAGGAAAAGATCTTACAGCTGCAGGAGCGCAAGAAATCTTTGGTAAAAGATATTATTGCCGATGATACCGGCTTTATTAAGAAGCTGTCGAAGGAGGATGTGCTGTATTTGTTCAGTTAGATCGCTCAGGAAAAAGCCTTAAATTTGATGTATGAAGCTCAGCCAGCAAGATATTCAAGTCATCCGGCAGTACTTTGCAGATAAACCTGTGAAGAAAGCTTTCATTTTTGGATCCTATGCCAGGAATGAAGCAGATGCTAAAAGTGACCTGGATATATTGGTGGAGCTGGATTATACTACACATATTGGCTTAGGCTTTGTAAAAATGAAGCTGGATTTGGAAGATAAGCTGCACCGCCAGGTTGACCTGGTATCCAACCAGGCAGTATCGCAGCATTTATTGCCTTTCATCAATGCAGATAAGCAATTGATCTATGAAAGGTAGTTTAGGCGATAAGCAACGATTGTTGCATATACTGGAAGCTATAACAGAAATAGAGAATTATACCGCCAACCAAACTTTCCCTGATTTTATTGCCAACTCTATGATGCGTTTCGCATCCATAAAACAAATTGAAATTATTGGCGAAGCTGCTAACCTGGTTACAGTGCCTACGCGCGAACAGTTCTCTGATATTGAATGGCGCCAGATCATTGGCCTGCGGCATATCCTGGTGCATGAATACTTTGGCATAGATGCGCAGCTGATATGGCAGGTGATCATTGATGACCTGCCTGTTTTAAAAACCAGGGTTCAGGAGATATTGGCACAATTGCCGTAAATAACCCTACGCCATCAATTTTATCAGCAACACCGGCAGTCCCAGGGAAACACCTATTCCGTACAACAGATCCAGCCAGAAAAAGGAGCCCAGCGCGCCGGCATAGATAATGCCTACCACCGGCACTGTTACCACCTTCAGCCATTTCGGCGTATCATCCCCATGCCACAGCGTATTCCACAGGGTTTGTGCATCGCCGGTGCTGGGAAAAGCATGCATACCAATAGAAATAGACAGGTACAGTAAAAAATAATCCAGCGGGTTGCCGCTGCTGAATTTCATAACCGGTATGGCTGCTGGGAAAGCAATAATAGCTGCCAGCAAAGTATTCACTATAAAAGGGCCTATGCCTATCCAAAGCTGGTGTACGGGATTGCGTACCGGTTCATGGATCACATAACCGGCCGGGTTAGCGGCCTGAAAATATTTTACTTCAAACACGGCTACCCCGCACAAACGGCAAAATAGCTGGTGCGCCAGCTCATGAACTACCACACCCGGAAAAGTAACGATCGTAATTATAATACCTGGAACAAAGAACATATTGAATACATTAATCTCTGTAAGTAATAGTGCCGGCAATCACCCCTTGCAGGTTACCAAGCCCGCTGGTATCTGTATTGTGTTTTAACCGCGCCAGCAGCGCATCGCGCTCTTTGGTTTGCTTGTTGAAATGATAGGCCAGTACAAGCTGCTGCATAATATTTGAGTTATCAGGTTCCAGGCCGTAGGCGTACAGCGCTTTTTCCAGTGCCTGTTTATCCAGTTTTTGTTTCAGCAGTATTTTTACCAGCGATGCATATGCATATACTGATTCTGCGTTCAATTGCAGCCAGCGGTTACAGACCTTTGCAGCCCTTTCATATTGCTTTTGTTCCCGGCAAGCCGCTGCCAGCAGGCTATAGGGCATTTGAAACTCCGGTGCATCTGCTAATATGCCTTCACAAAGGCTGTCGGTAGCAGTGTATTGCCGCGCATCAAAATATATATCGGCCAGCAGGTAGCCGGCCAGGTTATCCTTCGGGTGTTGTTGCAGATACTTTTCCAGGGCGGCCCGGCGGGCTACGGTATCATCCAGCAACCGGGTGTATTGTGAGCTAAAAGCAGTGTCTTCGAAATGGTAATGTTTAATGCCATCCAATACCCCGTTCACCTGTTCAACCAGCTCATTATCATCCTTATCAGTAACAGAGGTGCCGCCCCAGCGCTTCAGCGCACTGTCTACCGCTTCCAGGTGGTTATTGTAAAAAGCCGCGATCATGTAATGGCAGGCGCCTTTCATGTATTCAGGGTAGTCCTTTAGTGTTTGCCGCAGCGCAGTTTCTGCACTTACATATTTATGCTGCTCCTCCAGCTTTAATGCCCGCTCATAATTGAGGCCTGCCGTAAAAGATTTTGGAAACTTGGCCAGGGACACTAATACCAGCAAACCCACGCCCAGGGCTGCCCATAGCACTTCTTTCTTAATGGGATAACGGCTTAGCTCGCGGCGGCAGGGGGCGCACAGTCTTATCTTTAACCTTCTTCATAGGATGGGATGCCGCATTTCTGGCAGCCATCATTCCCCGCCGTCCCCTGCGCAGGAATGTTGTCATTTACTTCCATAGGTACTCTTGAATTGGGGTATCAAGATATAATAAAAATACAAATGTGTTATCCCACTATCATTGCATTTTCTGCAATCACCCTTCCGTTTCTGCATGGTTCTGTAACCTGCTTTTTCATCTGCCCAAAACCTTACTCCCGATTTTGTAATTGACTATCAATTGCTTACCCATCCTTTCACTCCCTGCATGCCAACACTGGCATTCCAATAGCTTTTACCTGCCCGTAACAATCACAAACCTATATGTTACCAGACACAAAAATTTCTCAGCTGATCAGTCACCAGATCCCGGGTCTCAGCTACGTAATGTGGCAGTTCCGGCTCAGCGGCCCGGTGTATGAAGTGATCCATGTATTTACAGACTACACCCGGCGCATGATCCGTGGCGGGCGATTGAATGAAGCCCGGAAATGTTTCACCATAGCGGCGGTGTTATACCGCAACGGCAGCAGCCTGCTGCGCAATGCAATTGAAAGTGTATACCTGTACGGGTTATCGCCCCTGCTGGATACCGCCTGCAATAACCAGCCGCTAAAAGCATTGCTGCCCGTTACGCTGCAGCAGATAAGGATCCAGCAGATCCAGCACGGTACCACTAATTAAAATATACATCATTATGCTTACCATTCTCTTATTACTCGCAGGCCTGGCCTGTTTTGTATTGTTCTTCCGATCTATTGATTATTTCGACCGCATATAACAGCTAAAAACTATGATGAACGCATTATTTATCCTGGCCATAGGGGTGTTCCTGTACATGATCTATGTATTGCTGAAACCCGAAAAGTTTTAAACAAACAAGCCAAAAGAAAAAAGATGACAACAGAAATTTTAGGCGTAATTATCACCTATGCACTCACACTACTACTGGCCTGGCCTTTAGGAAAATACATTGCCAAAGTATTTAAGGGAGAAAGAACCTGGTCAGATTTTATGGCGCCGCTGGAACGCCTGTTCTACAAACTATCCGGCATTAATCCTAAAGAGGAAATGAACTGGAAGCAGCACCTGAAAGCGCTGCTCACCATTAACCTGGTATGGTTTGTATACGCATTCTTTGCATTGCTGTTCCAGGACAAGCTGCCCCTGAACCCGGACGGTAATCCCGGCCAAACACCAGACCTGGCCTTTAACACCGCCATTAGCTTTGTGGTGAACTGTAACCTGCAGCACTATTCGGGTGAAAGCGGGGTAACTTATTTTACCCAGCTGTTTGTGCTGGAGTTCCTGCACTTTGTAAGCGCCGCCACTGGTATAGCTTCACTGATAGTAGTATTAAAAGCGTTAAAAGATAAAACCACCAGTAAGCTGGGTAACTTCTGGGACTTTTTTGTAAAAACCATTACCCGCATTTTATTACCGCTATCCATTGTTATTGCCATTATACTGGCCTTTAATGGCACCCCTGCCAGCTACAAAGGGAAAGACACTTATGTAAGCCTGCAGGGCGATACGGTAAATGTATCCCGCGGCCCTGCTGCCGGTATGATAGCCATTAAACACCTGGGCACCAATGGTGGTGGCTGGTTTGGCGCTAACTCAGCACACCCGCTGGAAAACCCTAACTATATTACCTACATCACGGAAATGGTAGCGCAGGTAGTGCTGCCCATAGCCATGATCTTTGCGCTGGGCTTTTTCATAAACCGAAAAAAGTTTGCGTATGTGGTTTTCGGCATCATGACATTGGGCATGCTCTGTTTAGTGATACCAACCATCATTACGGAAATACATGGCAGTCCCGCTATTGCGCACATGGGCATAGCGCAGCCTACAGGAGCCATGGAAGGTAAAGAAGTACGGTTTGGTCCTGCGGGATCGGCGTATTGGAGCATCGTCACCACCATTATCTCCACCGGTTCTGTAAATGCTATGCACGACAGCACCATGCCGCTCAGCGGATTAATGCAGCTGCTGGGCATGATGGTGAACAGCTTTTACGGCGGCTGCGGGGTAGGCTTCCTGAACTATTACATCTACATTATTATAGCCGTGTTTATATCGGGCCTTATGGTAGGCCGTACGCCGGAGTTCATGGGCCATAAGCTGGAAGCGCGTGAAATAAAAATAGCCGCGCTCATTACCCTGTTATCACCTTTCCTGATACTGGCCGGTACAGCGTTATCATCCTTTATCCTGGCGCATCATCCGGATGCTGACTGGGCAGTGAAGCCATCCGCCTGGTTAAATAACCCGGGTTACCATGGTTTTTCTGAAATGCTGTATGAATACACATCTTCCAATGCCAATAATGGCTCCGGGTTTGAAGGGTTGGGCGATAATAATATTTTCTGGAATGTGAGCACGGGCTTTATCCTGATCCTGGGCCGCTTTCTGCCCATCATTGGGCCGGTAGCCATTGCAGGCTTAATGGCCAACAAAAAATTCATACCCGCAGCTGCAGGCACCTTAAAAACAGATTCGCTCACTTTTGGGGTAATGACCTTTGCGGTGATCATCATCATTAATGCGCTGTCGTACTTCCCCGCGCTGGCGCTGGGTCCTATAGCAGAATATTTTTCCATGCATTAATGAACAATAGCTATAACAAATGAAAAATAAAGATAACAGACTTTTTCCGCGGGAGCTGGTGAAGGAAAGCTTACAGCAATCCTTTATAAAGCTGAACCCCCGGTTAATGATAAAGAACCCGGTGATGTTCACCGTTGAATTAGGCACCATAGTAATGCTGATCGTTACGTTGTATGCCATCATCACCAAACATACAGACCAGGGCAGCGTAGCCTATAATGGGCTGGTGTTCCTGGTGCTGCTGCTCACCGTTTTGTTTGCCAACTTTGCGGAAGCCATTGCAGAAGCCCGCGGTAAAGCCCAGGCAGAGAGCCTGCGTAAAACCCGCGAGGAAACACCTGCCAAGCTGATACGCACCATAGGTGAAGTATTTATGAATGAAGTGCAGGTAATATCATCCGCACAGCTGCGTAAAGGAGATGTATTCCTGTGTGAGCCGGGCGATATTATACCGGCCGATGGGGAGATCATTGAAGGTCTGGCCAGCATAGATGAATCGGCTATTACCGGTGAAAGTGCGCCGGTGATAAGGGAAGCCGGGGGCGATAAGTCGAGCGTGGTAGGCGGTACCAAAGTATTGAGCGACCGTATTAAAGTGCAGGTAAGCACAGAACCCGGCGAATCTTTTTTAGATAAGATGATTGCCCTGGTAGAAGGCGCCAGCCGTCAGAAAACGCCGAATGAAATAGCGCTGACCATATTGCTGGCCAGCTTTACACTGGTGTTCATTATTGTATGCGTAACCTTAAAACCGTTTGCCGATTATGCGCAAACGCCCATTACCATTGCGGCCTTCATCTCTTTGTTTGTATGCCTGATACCCACTACCATTGGCGGTTTGCTTTCAGCGATTGGTATTGCGGGTATGGACCGTGCCCTGCGCGCCAATGTAATTACCAAATCAGGTAAGGCAGTGGAAACAGCCGGCGACGTAGATGTGCTGCTGTTGGATAAGACCGGCACCATCACTATTGGTAACCGTAAGGCCACTAATTTTTATGCGGCTAACGGCGTATCCAAAGAAGAATTTGTAAAGCTCTGCGCCATCAGCTCCCTGTCCGACGAAACGCCGGAAGGCAAGTCCATTGTGGAGCTGGCCGGTAAGGAAGTGGTAAGCAAGCTGTCCGTAAATGGCGCTACGCTGGTAAAGTTCACGGCCGAAACCCGCAGCAGCGGTATTGACCTGTCAGACGGTACCCGCATCCGCAAAGGCGCGTCTGATGCAATGCAAAAGCTGGCGGCTAATGCCGGCCATAGCGTACCGGCCGAAACGCTGGAGAAGGTAAAAGCTATTGCCAAAGATGGCGGTACGCCCCTGGTGGTGGCCCTTAACAGCCAGGTACAGGGCGTAATAGAATTACAGGATATTATTAAACCCGGCATACAGGAACGGTTTGAGCGCCTGCGTAAGATGGGCGTAAAAACAGTAATGGTTACGGGCGATAATCCTTTAACGGCCAAATACATTGCTACCAAAGCCGGGGTGGATGATTTTATTGCAGAAGCCAAACCGGAGGACAAAATGGCCTACATTAAAAAAGAGCAGACCGAAGGCCGCCTGGTAGCTATGATGGGCGATGGCACCAACGATGCGCCGGCCCTGGCCCAGGCGGATGTTGGCGTGGCCATGAACAGCGGTACACAGGCTGCAAAAGAAGCCGGTAACATGGTGGACCTGGATAATGATCCCACCAAGCTGATCGAGATCGTGGAAATAGGCAAGCAGCTGCTCATGACGCGCGGCACGCTCACCACCTTTTCCATTGCCAATGATGTGGCTAAATACTTTGCCATTGTGCCGGCGCTGTTCATTGCCTCTATTCCTGCCCTGCAGGGCATTAATATCATGCGCCTGCACAGCCCTGAATCAGCTATCCTGAGCGCGGTGATATTCAACGCCATTATTATTCCCCTGCTTATTCCGCTGGCATTAAGAGGCGTGGCTTACAAGCCCATTGGCGCCAGCGCGCTGTTGCGCAGGAACCTGCTTATTTATGGTGTGGGCGGGGTAATAGTACCGTTTATTGGTATTAAGCTCATAGACCTGTTCATTAGTATGTTCTTTTAACACTTAACAACAACCAACATGAAACGATATATTTTTCCTGCCGTAAGATTGACCCTGGTGCTGATAGTGGTGCTGGCAGGCCTGTTCCCGCTGCTTATTGCCGCTGTGGCTAAAATGGCGCCCGGTAAGGGCGATGGTGTAACGGTAATGCATAAAGGAAAAGTAGTAGGCTACGCCAACATTGGCCAGAAATTTACTGAAGATAAATATTGCTGGTCGCGCCCCTCAGCGGTGGATTATAATGCCGCCGGTTCCGCAGGTTCCAACAAAGGCCCCTCTAACCCGGATTACCTGAAAACAGTGCAGGAAAGGATTGATACTTTCCTGGCGCATAACCCCGGTGTGAATAAAGGAGACATACCAGCAGAGCTGGTTACCGCATCCGGCAGCGGCCTGGATCCTGATCTTTCCCCTGCAGCAGTGGAAATACAGATCCCCCGTATTGCCAAAGCACGCGGTGTGGCGCCGGAGCGCATTAAAGCGCTGGTGAAACAAAATACAAAAGGGCCTTTACTGGGGTTGTTAGGGCCGTCTAAGGTGAATGTGCTGCAGCTCAACATAGCTTTGGACGATATGCAGTAATTAAGATCATCTTTTTTAGTATTTCATATCCTATGAAGATTTAAAAACCGTTAAGTACGTTCCCCGCGCTCCGCTGCTGAAAGGGCAGTGGGGCGCTATTTCAGCAACAACCATTTCTCCAACAATATTTTATGAAGCAACTTTTAATCAGTGCAGCCATGCTTACTATTACGGCTACACGCGTATTTTCACAAGACAGCATAGCCGCAAAGGAACCCGGAAAACTTACCTTTTCCGGTTATGCAGAAGTTTATTACAGTTATGATTTCAATAACCCGGGCAATCATTTGAAGCCAGGATTTATCTATAGCTACAACCGGCATAATGAGGTGAACCTGAACCTGGGCTTTGTGAAAGCCAACTATACATCCGACAGGGTACGGGGTAATATTGCTATTATGGCCGGTACCTATGCGCAATACAACATGGCCGCAGAACCGGAGCTGCTGCGGCATGTGTACGAGGCAAATGCAGGCCTGCGCATCGGGAAAGGGCTTTGGGTTGATGCCGGCATAATGCCCTCCCATATTGGGTTTGAAAGCGCCATTGGAAAAGATTGCTATACCCTTACCCGCAGTATTATGGCTGATAATACGCCCTATTATGAAGCCGGCGTTAAAATAACCTGGAACCCCAGCGAACAATGGACCCTGGCTGCCATGTACCTGAACGGCTGGCAGCGCATTCAGCGGGTGAACGGAAATCAAACACCCGCCTTTGGCACCCAGGTAACCTTTAAACCCAATGATAAGGTAGCGCTGAACTACAGTACATTTATTGGCAATGATAAACCAGACAGCGCCCGGCAAATGCGGTATTTTAATGACCTTTACGGTACCTTTAGCATAGGAGATAAATGTACGCTGGTAGCAGGTATTGACTATGGTTTGGAGCAGGCCGCAAAAGGCAGCAGTAAGATGAATACCTGGTACAGCCCTATTCTTATAGCCCGGTATGCGCTTACGGATAAAGTGGCCCTGGCCGGCCGTGTAGAACATTATAATGATAAGCACGGCGTTATTATTAGCACGGGTACTGCCAATGGTTTTCAAACCACCGGCTACTCCCTGAACCTGGATGTAAAGCCTATGGATAATGTGCTGTTCAGGATCGAGGGAAAATATTACGACAGCAAAGACGCCATATTTGTAAAGGATGATGAGCTGAAGACCGGAAATGCATCGGTAACCACCTCACTATCTTTCTGGTTTTAACCACATACCTGTTATGACAGACAAAGAACATTCGGTACA
>NZ_DATCRF010000280.1:0-8271 GCF_036569125.1 Chitinophaga sp.
GTATAAGTTCCTGCATCCTGAAAATAATGCAGATCAGCAGCTGGACATTGCGCTTACGAAAGACCGTTTCCCCTTCTTTACCCGCAGCCTGAACGTGAAGATCAGCAACATCACCTGTTACGGTTATATGGATAATATGGATGAATACAAGATCCAGGTGAAACCTTTGTTTGGCGATGCAGATGCCGATCTGCTTACCGCCGCAAGGGTAGCAGGCGAGCAGTGGCACATTGCGGATAAGGCGCTGCCAGCGCCTGCCGTACTGGCCCCGCTGCAAATCAAGATCAGGAAAACGGCCTCCACTACTTACAAATTATTAACAGAAGACGAGATCAAAGAAATGTTGATCGTGATCAAATACCAGGTGAACAGTTAGCATATGATCGATGACTTTATAGACACCATAACCAACCGCCTGATACAGCGTTATGATCCGGATAAGATCTACTTATTCGGGTCATACGCCAAAGGCGTGCAAACCAGTAAGAGCGATATAGATATACTGGTGATCAAACACAGCGATCTGCCCAAGCACTTGCGTGGACTGGATATCCGGCGCACGTTCTATTCTTCCGTAACAAGAGTAGACTGTTTATTCTATACACCGGAAGAGGTTGCAAATGAGCTGCGCACACCGCATTCATTCATTGCAGTTATTTTAAGATCAGGAAAAGTTTTGTACGAAAAAAAGTTGTGAGTAATTATAAATGTAGTATCTTTGAATTACTACAAAAGGACAGCATGGTTGCTGTGATAAATACCCCCAAAGGTTCCTTATTTCAACGGGTTCGAATCCCTGAAGTCCTCAGCTTTTGACAAACAAACAAGACAAGCATTTTTTAATTTTATTGCATTTTTTTTCATTTTATTTTAGTTGTACACATTCGTCCCCGTTCTTCACAAGAGTGCGGGGGCTTTTTTTTGGGGCATCATACTGTAGGTGGTTTTTGTCCTGCCATTATTATTTCATCAAAATATTTTAGAACCTTAAATCCAACGAAGTCATCTTTCTGCCTATAACGCATCCTATAATAATAATTCCAGTAGCTTGCAACTCGATCCTTTGTTACTTTATAAAACGCTTTGTTTGTCAAAAGGAAATTCCGGAGATTTAAACTGTCTATGGATTCCATTTGACTGTAAATGTTTTCCAGTATCTCTATAACATATTCACCTGTAATGCGGATTATGAACGGCATTGTCCAGCTATGCTTTGATGCAATAATTGCTGAGATGCACTTTTGCCGTACAAATCCATTTGCGTGTCTTGAATAAATGCAGTAGATGATGTCCAGTTGCATCGATGTCAAACCATTGAGATGTGAGAGTACGCTTTCGTCATAATAAACCCGATAAGGTATCGTTAATGTCTCATTATCTACTATCACTTCAAAAAATGCCGATGTTTCATACTTAGCTACAAATGCAAACTGCTTTAAAAGCGACGCTATTTCTTCACGAAGAGCTGAAGGAAAGGATTGTGTTATTACAGTATCTTCTGTCAATGTTTTGCGAATTATGATAATTTCAATCGTCTGAAAATTGCTAATGATCAACCTCGAAAATATTCCAAATTATTCGTTGTATAGCAGTTTTTGTCCTTGGTACGTTGTCTACACTCAAATATTTTTGGAGTCTTGTAGCAACAATTTCTGGCTTCGGGTTGTCAATTAGTTTGGGCTGAATTTGCCGCATCCAGGGTGATTGATTTAATCTGTCTCCATTTGTTGTACAAAATATCAATGCATCAAGGGCGATCAAGCTCAAAGGTCTTCCTTTTGTTAACCATTTTTCTGCTTTATCCCAATTAAAACAAGAACTTGCCGCAAGGTGCCCCCAATTAAGATTAATATTAACAATTCGTTCTGTGTTTGTTTCAATCCAATCAAGGACTTTCTCGTGGCGGATAAAATTTAGAGCAGTAATATACTCCTGTAAATATCTGTCTTCGCAAGCATCAATTTCAGAAGAAATAATTGCAAAGGCTTCGTCTTTGTCAAATTTTTTTGCAATGTTCTCAGACCGAAAAATAAAGTCATTTACTTTCTCCTGATCGTACATTAATGAATGTTTTGATAGTTAGTTACAAATTCACCTTGGTGACTTTAACAACTGTAAATTACATAAACTTAAGAAAGTTTCTAATGTATACCCGATCCACTATTTTTTATCCAATGATTGGACGCCAACCCAGCTTTCTGCCTCCTTGTTAGAGAAATCTACGACAAACAGTATTTTGTTACCGGTTGCTGCTCCCCGTATATGTAACCAGGTATTGTCAGGAATGTATATTCCATTTGCCAGTGCTGAGTTATAGATATCGGCAATATTGTTGGGAGTAAGAGCGTCTGAAGATATACGTGCAAAGAGTATTTCACAATTTTCATTTATTTTTTTCTTTTCCTCAGAATATTTGTAGTTTTAAATCACGTTCGGAATTGCTACCCCAATAGACAGGCCAACACTGTATACCCCAAATTTTCCATTTCTTTAATCAGGTACACCATGACGGAACCCCAATTAACGTCGTTGCTGGAAGGCATTACCGGCCATTTGCACGCTGCAACACCGGAGCAGGAAAAAGCATTGCAGCAGGCCCGCCAGCGCATAGCTGCATCCCTGGTGCATAGCGACGATACCGGTAGTGAGCAGCTCTTCGCCAACTCAGATCTTTATGCCCGGGAAAAGATCAGCGCTGCCAGTCTTGATAACATTGCAGCCATCGCCAAACAGGCATCCCAACAACAAACAGATGATGGTTTACGCGTGTATGTACGCAGCGTACCCGTACGCAGCGCCCAGCTGTCGGGCAGTGTGCCGGAATGGGCTGCAGGCGCAAAAGCGGTGGATACCATGGGCCCTTTCCTCAATAATGAAGGCAGGGAAATATGGATCGATGTGTACCGCGTAGTAAAGCTCATCACATTATACATGGGCACACAGCCGGTGTTATTGTTCTCAGCATCCGTAGGCCGTGTAGTGCCCATTGGTACTGCTGCCAGCAACTATACCATTGTAGCCGGCAGCATGTGGATCAATGCACGGCTGCTTTCCGCCACTGCGCCGGTAGATAGGTTTGTGGGCGTAAAGGTAAAAGGCGGCACGCTGAAGCTAAGCCTGGCGCCCACCTTGCAGAATGGTAAGATCACCCTGAACCCCAGCACCAGTATGGACTTTGCCCTGCAGCTGGCTCAGGATGCCGATGATGGCGCCGCAGGTACATCTGCCTTCGGTAGTGACGCACGTGCGGCTAAATACCAGCTGCCGGATACCTGGAACTTTACCTGGAACGGCAATACAAAACGTATTTCCACCATGACCATCGGCAGCGCCGTATGCGAGCTGTATGGCAGTTCCCTTAAATTTGACTACCAGCCGGTGCCTAACCCGGCCCTCATTTATAACGATACCTTTCACCAGATCCTGGTACCCTGGAAAGCCAGTGTAGCAGAGCTTTCCATTACATCCAGCAAAAGCCCCTTTGTTACTTTCTCCGGCACAGCGCCCGTTCTGAATAGTTACTGGAGCCTGCCGGCAGCAGTGCTGGATGTAAATAATCCCCTGGAAGCAGAAGGCAACGGCGGCCTGCTATTGCAATGTGATGCGGGCCTGCGCGCTGTATGGACCAATTTGCAGGACGAAGATGTTCGTTTAACCCAGCCGGTTATAGCCGGCGCGCCGGGCGCCATTGTGATCATTGACCTGTTATCTGATATCACCGGGGCATCGCAGCACCTGGACCTCTGGAAAGATGCACAGCACCCGCGCCGTTCTTCCGTTGACCTTACATTCACCGCCAACTCTCCTTTCTTTTACAGCTGCAACAGCCCGCAGGCGCAGGAGTTTGTGAGTACCGTATGTAACAGCGATTTTAAAACAGACCGGCCGGTAAAAGTGAATGGGGAAGTGTTTGATATTCGTTCCCGCTCATCACTGCTGATGCTGGGCGCCAGCGATACCCGCCGTTTAATTTATTTGTATGATGATAACATTATTGCCGATAATACCATTGCCACAGCAACTGCAGCGCCGGTTATAAAACCGGTGGCCATTGCGCTGGAAAATGCCGTGTTCACTGTATCCCCGGTGAATGCGTGTTTGTTATTCGGTGAGTGTAATGAGAGCTGGCAACAGGTAACCCGCGCCAACTTTTTCCTTTCGTTTGTACTGTATCGTTACCTGCCCACCTTACCGGATCCTTATGTGGGCAACCTGCGTACCTGGGAGCGCTTGTTTGGCAGGGAGGGCGGTACCCGCAGCAACCTGGCCGCCACGCCCATCAGCATGCTGCTGTGCGCCGTAAGATACAGTCCTGTTAACCAGGATACAGATGATGTAAATACCGGTTTCCACTTTGGCGCATTACCTCCTGGTGATATTGCCAACCTGCCCGGTACCCCGGCAGCAGTGCCCACACCCACACCGGCAGTAAGCCCCAATATACGGAGCGCCGCGCTCACACGTAATACTAAGCTAACCGTTACACCACGGGCATTGAGATCCTTTGGCGCAGTTAGCACCGCTGTAAAGATCAATGCCGCCTCTTTGGAAAAAGCAGGCGCAGAAAATAATGCTTTCCTGGAAAAGCTCACCCTGCGCCCGGACTTTAAAGCTGCCATCCCCGACCAGCAGCAACCCGCACTGGATACCACGCTGGACGGGCAGGCCTTACAGGGGCAGATCGCAGAAGCCAACAAGGGATATACCTACGGCAACCTGTGGGACAATGCCATTGTAGGCAACCGCCTGAATGCAGAACCCTTTGCCCTGCTGGATGTGAGCAGCAACGCAAATCAATTAGGCATCAGCGTTAGCGGGCAAATGATCATTGTGAAAACAGGCACCGTGGTGCCGGGCACACCGGGCATTGCAGGTGCCGCTGCAGTTAATGAAGCCGCAGTAGTAGCCACTAACACAGGTTTCCCGTTCATTGTGGAAGGCATGCAGGTGAAAACACCTGGTGTGCTGGTGCGTTCCTTTACGCTGCCGCAATTTGCCTGGGAGCCGGTTATTAACCTTACACCGCCGGACCGGGATAACCCGCTGGACAATACCTCGCCCAAGCTGCCCATGGATCCTGAAGCTGGGTTCATGTACTTCCCGGATGATGGCGGTCCTACCCGCATCTGGAACAACAACCCTAAACCCGTGGCATTAGCGCCCATACCGGTAATAAATTCATTGCTGGATGAGTTTAAGAACAACCCGCAGAATTTCACCGTATCCGCCTTTACGCTGCCATTTGGTTTAAAAGCGATCAATTATGTATCCAAACACTTTATAGAGCCGCAAAAGCCGGATATGGCCAATATACGGCCTGTATTCCGTAAGCAGGCAGATGGTACCTACAAGCTGCGGGGTGGCATACAGCTGCGCATGACAGCCGGCACCTTTGGTAAAACCGATCCGGAAATGGGCAATGATTCGCCGATGTTCCCCGGTTATGTAGTGCAGCTGAATAATCTATTAAATGTTGTGGGCCAGCCCACGGTAGGCAGTAACCTGGGGCACCGCGTAACGGAAATATTCAATAATGAATTCCTCACCGGTGTGCTCAGCTTATCTAACCTGGTAAAAGATTCCAGGGGCGTACCCGTAAGCCGTATGGATATTACCGGTTACGGCGCCAGCATGTTCAGCAACTGGTTAAGCCCTTCCGCTGCCATGGCCCAAACCAGCCAGGCGCGCTTTGATGTGATGCTGGGCCGCACCGCCCATGAGGTGATCCAGGTAAGAAGCATTCTGTACCCCTGGGGCATCCGCGTGGTGCGCACCATTACCCTGTTCCGCACCGGCACCGGTTATGTGTACCGCACAGACAGCGGCTGGAAAGCGGAAAGCGACGGTAAGTTCGATTTCTCATACCGCTATAAAAAGAAAGGGGTGGACCCTTATACCACCAATCCCAATGATTTTGTAACAGAAAATGAGCCTTATGAATTTCATCCCGGTATTATCAAAGGCCTGTTCAATGTGCGCAACATCAAGGATGCGCCTTCTGTAGCAGAATACACAGATACCAATGATATACCCAATGGCGCCGATTACCTCAATGGTATCAAAGGCCAGATCTACACCAATACTACCGGCAATACCCTGCACGAACCCGTGAAATGCGGCGGCGTATATTTTGATGCAGATGTGGAAATAGAAAATGTAGTACAGGGACATATTGAGCACCGCGTAGTATCTAAAAAAATATTGGGTTATGTGCAGGTAGCGCCTGCAGGCAAACCCTTAACTGTAGACCAGCTGCGGGCGCTGCTGGCCTTGCAGAACGACAGCATTGGCGGCGACCTGGATTGCGTGGTGGATATTAACAACAGCGATCAGCAGATGCGGCTGAACCGCTTTGATGTGAACCCCTCTGTAGATGCCGGCGGCAACAAGGTATTTGTAGTAGCCGCACGCGGCAATGTGTTCCTGCCGAAAGACGGCAGCTGGGCCATGATAACGCATAACGCCGGCACAGGCGATGTAACGCCGCTGCCCACCGGCACCACGGTGCCGCTTATACGTACCGGTAAATGGAAGAAAGATGTAGTGGTGGATCCTGCCGTGGTAACCAGCCAGTTATTGCGCATTGCGCACCCGCTGGAAATACTGCGCGCCCCGGGTAACAGCACTATTAACTTTGGTTACCTGCAAAGCACAGCCACGCAAAAAGCATTGTTCCTTACCCCCGCTTATGGTAAGCTGCAAAAAATGTTGCTGAGTAAAACGCCGCCCATTTTTGCAGATGCTTACCGCCTGATGACCGGCAACGGTATTTTCCCAAACATTGGCAATGCCATAGATAATTTCGGCAAGGCCATGCCTATGCTGAATGGGATAGACAGCGCCGGTAATGCAGCCGTAGCCTTTGTTACTAATGCTTTGTCAGATGGAGGCACACAGGTGCTGGAGCTGTTAAAGGTAGAAGCGGAAAAAGCAGGAGAAGCCGTGATAAACCAGGGCATGAACCTGTTGCAGAAAGGCATTGACGGCCTGGTGGATAAAGCCATGAACTTTGATATACCACCCTTTGATATACCGCTGGTAGATACAGAAGCCCTGCGCATTTACATTCACTACGCCACCACCAAGAAAAAAACACATCCCCAGCCGGATAGCGCCTATGGCGATGGCAAGCTGAATTTTGATGTGGATTCCTTTGCCAGCGATATGGGTAAACAATGGAAGAGCCGTTTAAACAACCTTTCCATGATCGTGGACCTGGGCGATATGAAAAAGCTCATGACCATCAAAGGGAATTTTGATGCCAGCAAGAACAAGGAAAGTGGTTATGAAGGCGGGGATAGCGGCATAGGCCTGCCCGTGCCGGAAATAGAGTTCAGTGATGCGCTGCAGCCGGTAATAGATATCCTGGAAGTATTGGCGCAGCTGAGCCAGGGCAATTATGCAGAAGCCATGAAACGCGGGCTTAAGATTGCCATGAGCAACAGCGGTGAAATATGGGAGTATAAATTTGAAGCCACCAAAGATATTCCGCTGGTGCGTTTTCCGCCAACAGACGAGCTGTATAACAGCGCGCAAACACCGTTGAAGCTGGAAGCTTCTTTGGGTGTAGGCGTGTATTTCAACGCCGCATTAAAGGTTACTACTGATCCCGGGCAGCTGCTGCCCACAGCAGGCGCTTTCCTGAAATTCCATGGCGGCCTCAGTGTAATGTGCATGTCCGTAGGCGTAGGCTCCATCTTTGCCCAGGGTTCTGTGGATGTAAAGATAGCCTGTGATACCAAGGTAGGCCCCAACCTTACGCTGGCCTTTGCTTTTGGTGTGCAGATAGTGGTAAGCCTGCCGGTGGTAGGCCATGCCAGCGTAACCTTTATGGTAGGTGTTGAAATGTATGCAGATAAGGATAAGGTAGTGATCACCGCCATGATGCTGTTCCGCGGTAACGCAGAGCTGCTGGGCGGCCTGGTATGCGTTACCATCAGCATAGAAGCCAAAGGCATTGTGGAAAAGACCGGCAATAAAACAGAAACCTCCGCACAGGTAACCTTTGCGCTCGACATCAGCATTTTCCTCATCATCGATATCAGCTTTTCAAAAACCTGGGGTGAAGACCGGCAGATCGCATAAGGTCACCCCAATCATTCATTACAAAAACAGCACACATGGAAGCTAAGAGAAGATATACAGTAATGGTGTTTCCCCAGGGATTTGACGGGAAAAAATTAGCCCTGAACATTGTATTGATCCCCCGGAACCAAGACCCGTTCACCCCTTATGCCACCGGTTTACCGGCCCCGGACGATAACGCCACAC